>JAFPYQ010000324.1 GCA_017394475.1 Oscillospiraceae bacterium
ATCCTTGGTAAGCTTTGCCAGCGAAGAAGAACTGATCCCTGCATTTTTACGCAAATCAGATTTCTTCATCTTCCTGTCAATCAACAATTTCCAAAGTTTGTTATAACTCATCTTCATATTATTCTTGCTCCTCTGAATTCTATGATTTCCCATAAATTTCAAAAAAGTGATTGACAGCCGTGGGAAAAGAGTGTATAATCAAACTTGTAAGCGTTTCCAAACAGAGGCGCAAGATCACTCATCACTTATCTCCCCTCATCCGCAGTTTAAGGAAATGACTGCGGAGACGATAGTTTCAGTTTCCACTTTTCCTTTCATCTGCCGTTTTCGCGGGTGCTGTGCAAAATGAAAAGCCTGTGCAGTATCCGCGGGAAAGCGGAGCAGCATCCGCCGTAAACGGCGACGGGAAAATGGTGACTTACAAATAGATCTGTATACAAGGAGCGCGTCGTGGAAAATATTTCAAAGACAGGCATAGTAAAAAAGAAAAGACCTGTAAGGGCCGTACAGTTCGGGGAAGGCAATTTTCTGAGAGCATTTGTGGATTATATGATCGACATACTCAATGAAAAGACGGATTTTGACGGAAGCATAGTCCTGATAAAGCCCATCAGCTTCGGTTCACTTGAACGGTTCAGAGAGCAGGACAGTATATACACTGTCTACCTCAGGGGTCTTGAGAACGGCGCGGAAAAGATAGTAAAAAGAGTTGTCACAAGTGTTGACAGCGCAGTGGCCGCTTATGAGGATTATGAGGATTTCATGGCCCTTGCAAAGGTGGATACCCTCCGCTTTGTGATATCCAATACCACAGAGGCAGGCATAACCCTTGATCTGAATGACAAGTATGATATGTGCCCGCCGGATTCCTACCCCGCAAAGCTGACAAAATTCCTCTATGAGCGTTTCAAGGCATTTGACGGTGATATGTCAAAGGGACTTGTGATACTCCCGGTAGAGCTCATAGATGACAACGGCAAGGAGCTGAAGAGGTGCGTAAAAGCCCTTTCGGATGCATGGGGTCTCGGAGAAGCGTTTGACAAATGGCTGGATGGAGCCTGCGTATTTACCAGCACTCTTGTTGACAGGATAGTTACAGGCTACCCCAGAGATGAAGACAAGAAGATATTTGAAGAATTCGGATATGAAGATCATCTGATAGTTACAGGCGAGCCCTTCGCCCTCTGGGTCATCGAGACCGACAGGGATATCTCCGATGAGCTGCCCTTTGAAAAGGCAGGGCTGCCCGTTATATTCACCGACAATGTAAAGCCCTACAAGCAGAGAAAGGTAAGGATATTAAACGGTGCGCACACATCCTTCGTGCTTGCCTCTTACCTTGCGGGAAATGATTATGTGGGACAGTCCATGGATGATGAAGATGTTTTCACATTCATGAACAAGACTGTATTTGATGAGATCATTCCCACTCTCGACCTTTCAAAGGAGGACTGCGAGGCGTTCGCCAATGCAGTTATCGACAGGTTCAGAAATCCGTTTATAAAGCATGCACTTCTTTCCATATCCCTCAATTCCGTTTCAAAGTGGCGTGCAAGATGTATGCCCAGCTTTTTAAAGTATGCAGAGCAGAACGGAAAGCTCCCGAACCGTCTTACCATGTCCCTTGCGGCACTGATAGCATTCTACAGCGGCAGCGAGATAAAAGACGGAGCCCTCATCGGTCACAGGAACGGCGAGGAATACCTTATAAAGGATGACGCCTTTGTACTGGAATTCTTTGCAGAGAATTCCTCAAAGAGCGCGGATGAGCTCACAAAGCTCGTGCTTTCAAATGAAAAATTCTGGGGGACCGATCTTACAGAGATACCAGATGCCGAGAAAGCGGTGGCAGCGTTCCTTTCGGATATACGCACAAATGGCGTGCGCAATACAATGAGATGTATTGAAGGAAAATGATCTTACAGACCGCCGAGGTTTCACGAAGCAAGTAACGGAGAAGCTCATGCAAATTATCAGGATAAACGATATAGACAACGTAGCGGTCTGCATAGAAAAAGCGGAGCCCGGGGCAGAACTCACAAGCCATGACGTAAGCGTCACAGCCACCGAGGAGATACCTGCGGGACATAAGATAGCCCTCTGCGATATCAGAAAGGGCGAAGGGATAATCAAGTACGGTTTCCCCATAGGCATCGCAAGAGAGGATATAAAAAAGGGACAGTGGGTACATGTCCACAATGTAAAGACAGGTCTGAACGGTCAGCTTGAATATACATATTCGCCGAAGGACGAAAAAACCGCACTGTCAACAGAGAAAAAAGCGACTTTCATGGGCTTTAAAAGACCGGACGGCAAAGTGGGAGTCCGCAATCAGATATGGATAATCCCCACCGTTGGCTGTGTGAACGGCATAGTCAGAGCCCTTGAAAGACAGGCCAGAGCCCTTGTGGGCGGCACAGTGGATGATGTGGTGGCATTCACCCATCCCTACGGATGTTCCCAGTTAGGTGACGACCAGAACAATACAAGAAAGGCACTTGCCGATCTTATCTCCCATCCCAATGCGGGCGGTGTGCTCGTGGTGGGACTTGGCTGTGAAAACAGCAGTATCGAGACTATAATGCCCTATGTCGACAATATCGACAATGATAGGGTAAAATATATAAAGGCGCAGGACTGCGGCGACGAGCTTGAAGAAGGCATGAAGCTCATAGAGGAGCTCATAGATCATGCAAAGAGCTTTGAGCGCGTCCCCTGTGATGCATCCGGGCTCATAGTGGGGCTCAAATGCGGCGGCTCCGACGGATTTTCGGGGATAACCGCAAACCCGCTGGTAGGGCGTTTTTCGGATCTGCTCACAGCACAGGGCGGAACGACTATCCTTACGGAAGTTCCCGAAATGTTCGGCGCAGAAACACTGCTCATGGAAAGAGCAGTTGACAGGGATGTTTTTGACAGAACGGTATCTCTTATAAATAATTTCAAGGAATATTTCGAGAGTGCAGGCCAGCCTATATATGAAAACCCCTCACCGGGCAACAAAGCGGGCGGCATCACTACTCTTGAGGATAAATCACTGGGCTGCACCCAGAAATCCGGGACATCGCCTGTCTGCGGAGTTATGGAGTATGGTGACAGGGTACAGAACAAGGGGCTGAACCTCCTTTCCGCACCCGGCAACGACCTTGTTGCAGCCACCGCGCTTGCATGTGCAGGCGCTCAGATAGTGCTCTTTACCACAGGGCGCGGTACACCTTTCGCATGCCCTGTGCCCACAATGAAGATAGCAAGCAATCATGACCTTGCGAAAAACAAATCCAACTGGATCGATTTCGATGCAGGTCCCATAGTAATGGACAAGACCATAGACGAAATGGGACAGACGCTCTTTGACAGTGTAATGGACATCGCAGGGGGCAAAAAGGTGAAAAGCGAGCTTGCAGGATATGCTGAAATAGCCATATTCAAAAAAGGAGTAACATTGTAATGCAAACAGTTTTAGAGGAAATATCCAGAATAGGTATAGTTCCTGTTATCGCTCTTGACAGGGCCGCAGATGCGGAGCCCCTTGCAAAGGCTCTCTGTGACGGCGGACTTCCCTGCGCAGAGGTAACTTTCAGGACCGCAGCAGCAGAGGAAAGCATAAGGATCATATCGCAGAAGTTCCCCCAGATGCTGGTATGTGCAGGGACTGTGCTCACCACAGACCAGGTTGACAGGGCGGTCAATGCGGGTGCAAAGTGCATTGTATCACCGGGCCTCAATCCAAAGGTAGTAAAATACTGTGTTGAAAAGAACATCCCCGTAGTTCCCGGTACTGCAAATCCTTCGGATGTGGAGCAGGCGTTAGAGCTTGGCCTTGAAGTGGTGAAGTTCTTCCCCGCAGAGGCAGCAGGCGGCATCAAGATGATAAAGGCAATGTCCGGCCCCTATGTGAACATGAAGTTCATGCCCACAGGCGGTATAAATGCGGATAATCTCAACGATTATCTCTCATTTAAAAAGATAGTGGCATGCGGCGGTTCATGGATGGTATCCAAGGATCTTATCGCAGCAGGTGATTTTGAAAAAATAACATCTCTTACCCGTGAGGCTGTAAGGAATATGCTGGGCTTTGAAGTGGCTCACATCGGCATAAATGCGGCTGATGAAAACAGCGCTGATAAGCTGGCAGATGACTTTGGCGGGCTTTTCGGCTTTGCCAGGAAGATGGGCAATTCAAGCATATTCGCAGGCAGCGGTATCGAGATAATGAAGAGCCCCTACAAGGGGACCAACGGTCACATCGGAATCCGCACCAATTATATCGAAAGAGCAATATACCATCTTGAAAAGCGCGGATATGAGTTCGATGAGAGCACAAGAAAGACCAATGCCAAAGGTGAGACCACAGCGATATATCTGAAAGGCGATTTCGGCGGATTTGCCGTTCACCTTGTACAGAAGTAAAAGTGTATCTTCTATTTGGAAGAAAGGGAAAGTGAAATGAAAAAAGTAGTAACATTCGGCGAGATCATGCTCCGCCTTGCACCCGAGGGATATTACAGATTTGTTCAGGCAGATACCTATGGCGCTACTTTCGGCGGCGGTGAGGCAAATGTGGCAGTCTCCCTTGCAAATTATGGGATAGACGCAAAATTCGTAACAAAGCTCCCCTGTCATGAGATAGGTCAGAGCGCTGTCAACTCTCTCAGAAAATATGGCGTTGACACTCAGTTCATCACCCGCGGCGGCGACAGGGTAGGCATATACTATCTTGAAAAGGGCGCATCCCAGAGACCTTCCAAGGTCATTTACGACCGCGCAGGCAGTGCCATCGCAAAGGCTGACAGCTCTGATTTTGACTGGGATAAGATATTCGACGGCGTGGACTGGTTCCATTTCACAGGCATCACTCCGGCGCTTGGCGACAATGTGGCGCAGATAACCCTTGAAGCTGTAAAGGCTGCAAAGGCAAAGGGAATAACAGTTTCCTGCGACCTTAACTACCGCAAAAAGCTGTGGAGCAAGGAAAAGGCAGGTCAGGTAATGGGCGAGCTCTGCAAGTATGTTGATGTGTGTATCGCCAACGAAGAGGATGCAGGTGATGTATTCGGCATCCGTTCAAAGGGAACAGACGTTACTGCAGGCACTGTCAACCACGAAGGCTACAAGGATGTGGCAAAGCAGCTCGCAGAGCGTTTCGGCTTCAAGAAGGTAGCCATAACCCTCAGAACATCCATTTCCGCAAATGACAACAAATGGGCTGCTATGCTCTATGACGAGAATGATTTCTTCTTCTCAAAGCAGTACCTTATGCATATAGTTGACCGTGTAGGCGGCGGCGACAGCTTCGGCGGCGGCCTCATCTATGCGTGCCTCGAAAATATGGAACCGCAGCAGATAATCGAATTCGCAACGGCTGCAAGCTGCCTCAAGCACAGCATCGAGGGCGATTTCAATATGGTATCGGTAAATGAAGTGCTCACTCTCGCAGGCGGCGACGGCTCGGGAAGAGTTCAGAGATAAGCGGAGGATAATATGGAAACAAGATACTGTGCATCACCGAAGGATGCAAAATGGTATGATACCGAAAAGCTCCGTAGTGAGTTCCTTATTCAGGACCTTTTCACAAACGGCAAGATAAACACTGTTTACAGCCATTATGACAGGATGATAACAGGGGGTGTGGTTCCCGTAACAGCTCCTCTTAAACTGGAAACAGCTCCTCAGCTCAAAGCTGAGCATTTCCTGGACAGACGCGAGATAGGCATATTCAATATCGGCGGAAGCGGAAAGATCACTGTTGACGGAAAAGAGTATCCCATGGCATACAAGGATGCGCTTTACATCGGCAGAGGTGCAAAGGAAGTCATCTTTTCAAGTGATGATGAAAGCAAGCCCGCACACTTCTATTTCAACTCCACTCCCGCGCACAGGGACACAGCCACTGTCCATCTTTCACAGGATGACATCAGACCCGAGAACAAGGTTGAGCTGGGATCCCTTGAAGGCTCAAATCACAGGGTGATAAACAGATATATCATTCCCGGTCAGGTGGATACATGCCAGCTTGTAATGGGGATGACATCCCTCAAGCCCGGCAGCACTTGGAACACTATGCCCTGCCACACTCATGACAGAAGGATGGAGGTGTATCTCTATTTCGAGCTGGATCCCGATTCCGTAGTATTCCACTACATGGGCGAACCCACCGAGACACGCCACATCGTCATGAGGAACGAGGAGGCTGTTATTTCACCGGACTGGTCCATCCACTGCGCATCTGCAACTCAGAACTACACCTTTATCTGGGGCATGGGCGGCGAAAATCAGCAGTATGATGATATGGATGCAGTTTCCATGCAGGATATCAGATAGGAGGATACAAAAATGGCTCTGGAGAATTTTTCCCTTGAAGGGAAGATAGCCCTTATCACAGGCGCATCCTACGGCATTGGCTTTGCAATAGCAAAGGCCATGAGTGCAGCAGGTGCAAAGATAGTTTTCAACGATATCAAGCAGGAGCTTGTTGATAAGGGGCTTGCAGCATATAAGGAACTGGGCATAGATGCAAAGGGCTATGTGTGCGATGTTACAAGCGAAGAACAGGTAAATGAGCTGGTAGCTAAGATAGAGAAGGAAGTCGGAGTTATCGACATCCTTGTGAACAATGCAGGCATCATAAAGCGCATACCCATGTGCGAGATGAAGGCAGAGGAATTCAGACAGGTAATAGATGTGGATCTGAACGCTCCCTTCATCGTTTCAAAGGCAGTCATCCCCTCCATGATAAAGAAGGGACATGGAAAGATAATAAACATCTGCTCCATGATGAGCGAGCTGGGTCGTGAAACGGTTTCCGCTTATGCGGCTGCAAAGGGCGGACTTAAGATGCTGACCCGCAACATCGCATCGGAATACGGTGAGTACAATATCCAGTGCAACGGCATAGGCCCGGGCTACATCGCAACCCCGCAGACTGCGCCTCTGCGTGAGAAGCAGGCCGATGGTTCAAGGCATCCCTTTGACAGCTTTATCATCGCAAAGACCCCTGCGGCTCGCTGGGGAGATCCGGAAGACCTGGGCGGACCTGCAGTTTTCCTGGCATCGGATGCATCTAACTTCGTAAACGGACACATCCTTTACGTTGACGGCGGTATCCTGGCATATATAGGGAAGCAGCCGTAAAAAATACTGTATATAAGGCGCCTTGCACCAAAAAATGTAAATATTTACAATAAAAAGGCATGATCGCGGCAAAAAAAGCCAAATACTTACATCATTGTTCTTGACAAAATACACAAAATATGGTATCATTATCATAATGTCATTCGACATTATGCACTCTAAGAACGACGGAATTTTATGAAAGCGTTCACATTTCAAGGAGAGATAAGTATGAAAACCAAGAAGATCATCGCAGGTATCATGAGTCTTGCAGTTGCAGGCGCACTTGCAGGCTGCGGAGGCGGTTCCTCCAACACAGCGCCCGCACAGGCTACAACACAGGCACCCGCAGACACTGCTGCTCCCACGGTCGAGGAGCAGGAAGCAGGCGCAGTCACCACAGCAGGCGAACAGGTGACAGCAGCCGAGACCAACGAGAACATCTCCCTTTCCATCTCATGGTGGGGCGGCGATTCCCGTCACGAGGCTACTCAGAAGGCTCTTGATGCATTTACCGCAGCTCATCCCAATATCACCATCGAGCCTCAGTTCGGTGCATGGTCAGGCTGGGAGGAGAAGATGTCCACAGCTTTCTATGCAGGCACAGCACCCGATGTGAACCAGGTAAACTGGAACTGGCTCTATAACTTCTCCGGCGACGGCTCCATCTTTGCAGATATCTCTGCACTGGCTGATTTCGATACTTCACAGTACGATCCCGTTGCACTTAAACAGTGTACGGTAGCAAACAAGCTGCAGGCTATCCCCGTTTCCATGACAGGCCGTATCTTCTACTGGAACAAGTCCACATTTGAAAAGGCCGGCATAGATACTCCCAAGTCCCTGGCAGATCTCCTGGCAGCAGGTGAGACCTTCAAGACAGTTCTCGGCGATGATTACTATCCTCTCGCAGTGGGTGAGTACGACAGAATGATACTCATGACACTTTATCTTGAATCCAAGTACGGCAAGGAATGGGTAAAGGACAACACCACACTCAATTACACTGTTGAAGAGATCGCAGACGGCATGGCATTCATCGACAGCCTCGAGGATGCTCATGTTATCCCCTCCATCGCTACTATCACAGGCGACGGCGCTGATTCTCTCGACAAGAACCCCAAGTGGATGGAAGGCAAGTATGCAGGCATCTTTGAATGGGATTCCTCCGCAAGCAAGTATGAGGGCGCTCTCAATGAGGGTCAGGAATTCATGGTCGGCGAATACTTCCCCGATATGGGTGAAACTCACGGCGGTTTTGCAAAGGTTTCCCTGGGCTTCTCCATCTGCGAGACCAGCCAGCACAAGGCAGAGGCTGCACAGCTCCTGAACTTCATGCTCAATGAAGCAGAGGGCGTTGAGATAATGGGCTCCGAAAGAGGAATACCCCTCTCCAAGTCCGCACTCAGTCTGTGCAAGGAAAAGGGAATACTCAATCCCACAGTTGCTGAGGCAAATGCAAAGGTGCTCACATGGGTATCCTTCGGCCTTGACCCCAACTATGAGAATGCAAAGCTCAAGAATGCTCCCGACGGTGTTTATCAGGATGCTTTCGGCGGACTTTCCTTCGATGAGTACGATGTGAACAAGGCAGCTCAGGTGCTCTATGACGGAGTTACTGCCGTTCTCAGCGGACAGGCATAAAAGCTTACTAAAGAAATAAACGGTCTCTGCCGGAGATCCGTAGAACGGCTTTCCGGCAGGGACTAAAATTATCAAAAAATACCTATAGGATAAACTGTGCAAAGGCGGTGACGGCGTGTCTGCTCAAAGCTACATCAAAGGGATCCTCAGCGGATACAAGCACTACAAGGATTACTGGAACTACGAAGACGGCTGTATACTCATGGGCTGCAAGCAGCTTTATGAGGCAACAGGGGAAAGGGCATACCTGGATTTTATCCTTGACTATACAGATCCTCTCATCACAGCGGACGGAACTATAACAAACTTCGAGTTCGGAAAGCACAGCATAGACAGTTTCAATGCAGGCAAGATACTGTTCCTGGCGTATGACAAGACAGGCGATGAGCGGTACAGGAAAGCCATAGATTTCCTGATGAGGGAGCTGAGAGATCAGCCCCGCACTGCAGAGGGCAATTTCATACACAAAGCTATCTACCCCGGACAGGTCTGGCTGGATGGGCTCTATATGGCTCAGCCCTTCTACATGGAATATGAGACCAGATACGGCGGGAAGGAGCATTACAATGATATCCTCTCCCAGTTCCGCAATGTCCGTAAATACATGTATGACAGTGTAAAAGGACTCTACTATCACGGATATGATACTCTGAAGGAACAGCCGTGGTGTGATAAGCAGACAGGACTTTCCCCCAACTTCTGGCTGCGCTCCGTGGGCTGGTACCTGATGGCACTGATCGATGTGATAGACAATATGTCCGAGGAGATTTACGAGCAGTACAGGGAATACTGCGATCTGTTCCGCGAGGCGGTGACAGGTATCCTCAGATACCGTGCAGAGGACGGGCTGTTCTGTCAGGTCATAGACCACATGGATACAGCAGGGAACTATACCGAAACATCGGGCTCTGCAATGATAGCCTATGCCATAATGAAGGCCGCAAGGCTCAAGGTCCTCAGCCGCGAAAAGTACGAGCCCATAGGTATTGATATATTTGATTCGATCGTGAAGAATAAGCTGAAGGACGTCCCCGACGGTTCACAGTCTCTTACAGATATATGCTGGGTGGCAGGACTGGGACCGGGTGACAAGCGTGACGGAAGCGTGGCGTATTACCTTTCCGAAAAGATAGTCTCGGACGATGCGAAAGGTGTGGGCCCATTTATGATGGCCTATGCGCAGAAGCTCCTGCTTGAAAAAACAAGATGATCCTGATGCATTGCATCCGTATAAACGGAAAATGAGGGCAGTTATGGAAAACAGCAAGAAAGGCGGCACTACCGCCCCCACTAAGCTGCAGGTGTTCTACAGGCGCAACTACGGCGGACTGTTCATACTGATATGGCTCGTGGGATTCCTTATATTCAGATTATATCCTTTCATATCATCATTCTATTACAGCTTTACGGATTTCCACCTTTTCAAGGGCGTTACACAGACAGGTCTGATGAACTACAAGCAGATCTTTTCCGACCCCAAGATAACAGGTCCGCTCCTCACCACCTTCAAGTATGTTATCATGACCGTGCCCCTCAAGCTCGTGTTTGCTCTGTTCATCGCCTATATCCTCAATTATAAGATCAAGGGCGTTGCATTGTTCAGAACGGTCTACTACATACCCTCCATCCTCGGCGGTTCGGTGGCTATAGCTGTGCTGTGGAAGGCTCTTTTCGCACAGCAGGGACTTATCAACTCCGCTCTTGCACTTTTTGGCATCGCGGGCAAGAACTGGCTGGCTGAAAAGGACAGCGCACTCTTCATAATCACTCTGCTGCGTGTATGGCAGTTTGGTTCGGCTATGGTGCTGTTCCTTGCGGCGCTGAAAAATGTCCCCCCCGAGCTGTATGAGGCAGCGCTCATAGACGGCGCATCAAGGGCAAAGCAGTTCATATCCATCACGGTGCCCCTGATCACTCCCATAGTTTTCTATAACCTCATCACTCAGATGTGCCAGGCCTTCCAGGAATTCAACGGTCCCTTCATCATCACACAGGGCGGTCCCCGCGGTGCTACCACACTGTTCTCGCTGCTCATCTACAACAGGGCGTTCAAGGCCTTTGAGATGGGTATGGCAAGTGCGGAGGCATGGGTGCTGTTCGTGATAGTCATGGTGCTCTCGATAATCTCGTTCCTCAGTCAGAAGTACTGGGTGTACTACGGCGACGAAAGGTAAGGAGGACAGCGGTTTATGAATTATTCTCAGTCAAAGAAGGTCGGGACTGTCCTGAAATATGTTGTCCTCGTACTCGTCGGGTTCTTTATGATCTACCCGCTTATCTGGATGGTGGGCGCTACATTCAAGACCAATAACGAGATCTTCTCCAGCGTTACCCCCTTTACCGCACATCCCACTTTAGAGGGCTTCAAAAACGCCAACAACAGCTACGGCGGACAGATAAACCTTATCCGCTCCATGATAAACACCTACAGCTATGTTCTCCCAAAGGTGCTGTTCACAGTCATCTCATGTACGCTGACAGCCTACGGCTTCGGCCGATTCAACTTCGTGGGAAAGAATGTGCTCTTTTCCGTGCTCATGGCAACGCTGTTCCTCCCCAATGTTGTAATGAACGTTCCCCAGTTCATCCTCTACAACAATTTCGGATGGATCGACAGCCCCATATATCTTCCGCTGATACTCCCCTCACTGTTCGCATTCGATACATACTTCGTCTTCATGATGATACAGTTTTTGAGAGGTATCCCCCGCGAGCTCGATGAGGCAGCCACCATAGACGGATGCAACGCGCTCCAGACCCTTGTTCTGGTAATATGTCCGGTGCTCAAGCCTGCTATGGTATCCTGCGCGCTCTTCCAGTTCATGTGGTCATCCAATGACTTCATGGGTCCCCTGCTCTACGTGAGCACCGCCAAGAGATACCCTGCCACACTGTTCGTCCGCCTTTCCATGGATGCAGACCAGGGCTTTGAGTGGAACAGAGTTCTCTGTGTATCGCTCATTTCCATAATCCCCTCACTGATAGTGTTCTTCTGCGCACAGAAGAGCTTTGTAGAGGGTATTTCCGCAGGCTCGGTAAAAGGCTGAGCGGGCAGCGCCCGCGGGTACCTCGCTTGTTTTTGCCTGCGAGGCGCGTAATTTGCGACCCGACCAATCGGCGATCGTCAGTAATCAGGGTCATAGGGGCGGATGCCCGAAAAGCATCCTTGCTCCCTTGTGGGGTGTGGGGTGAAACCCCGCAAAGAACGAACCCATCAGCAGAAAACCAACGGCAGAGCGATAAATAACCAAACCTAAAAGCCGCCGCACTCAGAAACACAGAACCGGAATTACAAGCCGAATGGTGAAGGTAAAACCGGAAGTGACCGAGTGCGGCGGCTAAACTAACATATCAACACCGAGCAGAGCAGCGGCGACAGTCGCTGTGAATGCGGGAAAACAATAGATCCGCAAAGAAGATGTTCCCGTCAGTGAAAGGTTTTATCAAAGCTATCCGTTTGTG
>JAFPYQ010000325.1 GCA_017394475.1 Oscillospiraceae bacterium
AGCATATTATTATACCATTTTTTTCTGATATAATCAAGCAAAATCGTGTGAGTTCACATAAATTTTACATTCATTACGGAAATGTATATGAAAGTTTTGTGTAAATTTGTATTTATACTTGCAATCTCCCTTATAAAGTGCTAAAATATGTATATATCATAAAGCAAGGAGTGAAAATGTATGAACACTCAGAAATTCACAAAGAAATCCCTTGAAGCATTACAGGCAGCTCAGGAAACTGCAATACAGTATTCAAATACCGCAGTCGGCCAGCCCCACATGCTCTATGCCCTCATGATACAGGAGGATGGCCTTATCCCCGAGCTTATGAGGAGAATGGGAAAGGATCCCGGTGTTATCGCGGGCTCACTTGAAAGGCTCATCGCCAAGATACCAAAAGTAACGGGCAGCGGCCGCGATATGAACACTGTATACATATCACAGAGCCTTGACAGGCTCCTCAATGCCGCAGAACCCATCGCAAAGAATATGAGCGATGAATTCGTTTCTGTGGAGCATATACTGCTTTCATATTTTGAAAATGCGGAGAATGAGATACTTCAGATATTCCATGACTTTGCCATAGACAGAGACACGTTCTTCACCGCACTTGCAGATATAAGAGGAAATCAGAGGGTCACCAGCGAAAATCCCGAGGAGACCTACGATGTACTGAAAAAATACGGTCAGGATCTCGTGGAGCTGGCAAGACAGAACAAGCTTGACCCAGTTATCGGCAGAGATACGGAGATCAGGAACTGCATCCGCATCCTTTCAAGAAAGCGCAAGAACAATCCCGTGCTCATCGGTGAGCCCGGTGTGGGCAAAACTGCCATTGCAGAGGGACTTGCCCAGCGTATCGTAAAGGGCGATGTACCCGATAATCTCAAAGACCGCAAGCTGTTCTCACTGGATATGGGTGCCCTCATATCGGGAGCTAAGTTCAGGGGCGAATTTGAGGAAAGGCTCAAGGCAGTCCTCAATGAAGTAAGAAAATCCGAAGGAAATATCATCCTTTTCATAGATGAGCTCCACACCATCGTTGGCGCTGGCAAGACCGACGGCGCTATGGATGCGGGCAACCTTCTCAAGCCCATGCTCGCCCGCGGTGAGCTCCACTGCATCGGTGCCACCACTTTGGATGAATACAGGATGTATATAGAAAAGGATCCTGCTCTTGAAAGGCGTTTCCAGCCCGTTCAGGTGCCCGAGCCTACAGTAGAGGATACCATCGCCATCCTGCGAGGTCTTGAAGAACGCTATGAGGTGTTCCACGGCGTAAAAATACAGGATAATGCACTTATCACAGCCGCTGTCCTCTCCAACAGATACATCACCGACAGATTCCTCCCCGACAAGGCCATAGACCTTGTGGATGAGGCCTGCGCACTTATCAAGACCGAGATGAACTCTATGCCCACCGAGCTTGATGAGGTGCAGAGAAAAATAATGCAGAAGGAGATCGAAGAGACTGCCCTTATCAAAGAGGACGACAAGCTCTCCAAGGAAAAGCTGGAGAATGTGAGAAAAGAGCTTTCCGAGCTGCGTGATGAGTTCAAGGCCATGAAGACCCGCTGGGAGAACGAAAAGAATTCCATCGGCCGTGTCCAGAAGATACGTGAGGATCTGGAAAGTGCGAAGTCCGAGCTTGCAAAGTCTCAGCGTGAGGGCAATTACGACCGTGCCGCAGAGCTGCAGTACGGCACTATCCCCGCACTTACCAAGGAACTCGAGGAGATAGAGAAGAACGCCGACGAAAATGCCAAGAAGAACACTCTTCTCCGTGACAAGGTGACCGAGGAGGAGATAGCAAAGATAGTCGGCAGATGGACAGGCATACCCGTTTCCAAGCTGATGGAGGGTGAGCGCGAGAAGCTGCTCCACCTGGAGGATATACTCCACAAGCGCGTTATCGGTCAAGAAGAGGCTGTCACAAAGGTCTCCGAGGCTATACTCCGATCCCGTGCAGGCATACAGGATCCCAACCGTCCTCTGGGCTCGTTCATGTTCTTAGGTCCTACGGGCGTTGGTAAGACAGAACTTGCAAAGGCTCTTGCACAGGCACTCTTTGATGATGAAAAGAACCTTGTGCGCATAGATATGACCGAATACATGGAGAAATTCTCCGTGAGCCGCCTTATAGGAGCGCCTCCGGGATATGTAGGCTATGAGGAGGGAGGTCAGCTCACAGAGGCAGTGCGCCGCAAGCCCTACGCCGTTGTCCTTTTCGATGAGGTGGAAAAGGCTCATCCCGATGTATTCAACATCCTGCTGCAGGTGCTCGATGACGGCCGTGTTACCGATTCACAGGGCCGTGTGATAGATTTCAAGAATACCATAATCATACTCACTTCCAACCTGGGCTCTGATTACATCCTTGACGGCATCAACGATGAGGGCGAGATAAACGAGAAGGCAAGGGACAGCGTTGACAAGCTGCTCAAATCCCACTTCCGTCCCGAATTCCTCAACCGTCTCGATGAGATAGTATTCTACAAGCCCCTGTCGAAGAAGGAGATCTATCCTATCATCGATCTTACTCTTGAAAAGCTCCGCCGCCGTCTTGACGACAAGCAGCTCACCCTCACCATCACCGATGATGCCAAGAACAAGATCGCCGATGAAGGCTATGATCCCATCTACGGTGCACGTCCGCTGAAGAGATACATCCAGAGCCATATCGAGACACTCATAGCAAAGGCTATAATCGCAGAGGATCCCGAGCCCGACAGCACACTTTCCGTTGTATCCACCGAAACGGGCTTTGAAGTAAAGGTTTCCGCTCCCGGCGAGAAGCCTGCTGTGGAAGAAGAAGCTCCCGAAGAACCTGCTCCTCAGGTGACTGTTGAAACGGTCGATACATCATCGGAAGAAACTCCGGAAGAATAATAACCGTCTTTTCCCCGTACAAACATTAAGGCGTGTTTCCTGTTATATCGGGAAACACGTCTGAAAAAGGAAGTAATGCCTTATGAATAACTCCAAACAAGTATATACAAGCATAGGCATTATCATCGCCGCTGTGGTCTGCACTGCCTTAGTAGCATTCATAGGTATAGACCAGTTTTTCGGAGAGGGCTTACTCACGTTTGTCCTCTGGGGCGTTGTGGGACTGATCGCAACAGGCTTTGGCTACCTTGTATCTTCTATAGTTTCCTGCTTTACCGAAGCAGACCTGAATGACACTATAATGGCTGTTTCCCCTGTGGTGCTCGCACTTCTCTCGGGGGTATGGATAATAAACGAGAACCGCGGATTTATGGGATATATCGGCGCGGGGGCGGTCTTCTACAGCTGCACCATACCGCTGATCATCACCTCTGTGGTGTGGATAGTCGTTGCCGTGGCAAGATCGGTCAGAAGACGGGTCAAGGAAGCAGAAACAGTTTCAAAGAAAGCATGATGAAATACCCTCGTCCATATCCGACGAGGGTATTCATATCAGAAAAATTTTCTTACTATCCTGTCCGCAAGCTCACGCATCTCGGATGCCCTGTGCGGGTCGGACAGCTCTATATTCGCGGCTATCTCACGCATATTGGAAAGATAGTTTATCATATACTCGCGGTCGTTCTCCCATAATGAGGAAAGCCCGCCGATGTGGCACATCATCTCATCATCCACACATTCGCCCGTATATTTAAAGTCGATGACCGTATACAGCCGTCCTTTTGAGCGCACAGCCATTTCATAGGATATTCCGAAACCGTGTTCAAGCATGGTCTTGCGCAGATGCACCGTTCTTGTCATGGGCTGGGTCACTATATTCACCGATTTCAGCCGCTCATCCCCTGTGACGATATCGGCTATGAGCTCACCGCCCATTCCCGCCAGCACCACATCGGTGACACCGGCAAGGTCTATGTTCTTAGTACCATCCGAAAGGATAAGCTGTGCCCTATCCAGCACCCCTGCCTGCATAAGCGTGCGCCTTGCAGCATCCAGCGGCATCTCATTTATGTCCGCAGCGATGGCTCTTGTACATCTGCCGCTTGTAAGCAAATATGCGGGCAGATACCCGTGATCGGTACCGATATCGCAGACATAGTCCCCTGTTATCAGCTCCGCACAGGCTTTCAGTCTGTTATCGGGCTCTGTCATGTTTCTCACTTCTGCGCGGTATCTGCAGC
The DNA here is from genome assembly GCA_017394475.1 of Oscillospiraceae bacterium. Lineage (GTDB taxonomy): Bacteria > Bacillota > Clostridia > Oscillospirales > Ruminococcaceae > Huintestinicola. Next base: position 4,131 of record JAFPYQ010000325.1, read on the forward strand.
AGTGCCTTCTGCCTCTGCCTGTTCCTTGCGGCGGAAATAATCGTTGAGATCATCTACCAGATCGTCGGGATCG
>JAFPYQ010000326.1 GCA_017394475.1 Oscillospiraceae bacterium
AAGGCAGATACATGGAGCTTGAAGAAACAAAAGAGCTGATGCTCGACTTTAACAAGATAGACAGCATCACGGACAGCGGGGCGATCCCCGTGGTGGTGCAGGATATAGACACAAAGGAAGTACTGCTGCTTGCCTATGTGAACAAAACAGCTCTTGAAGAGAGCATAAAGCAGCGCAAGGTCATCCTCTGGAGCACCTCCCGCAAAAAGCTGTGGTTCAAGGGTGCGGAATCCGGGAACACCTTTACTCTGCACCGGATATTCGTGAACTGCGAGCAGAATTCGCTGCTGTTCATGGCATCCCCCGACAAGGGCGGCATGTGCCACACAAAGCGGGACGGTGAATACCGCAGAGGCTGCTATTACCGCGAACTCGACATGGAAACTATGGGGCTCAGTGAGCCATGTGAAAGGATATAATAAAATGAGCGTACTCGGAGATCTTTACAAGGTAGTTACCGACAGAAAGGAAAACCCCCAGGAGGGTTCCTACACCTGCTATCTTTTTGACCAGGGCATAGACAAGATATGCAAGAAATGCGGCGAGGAATGTACCGAAATGGTCATCGCTGCCAAGAACAACGACAATAACGAGCTCAAAAACGAGATTGCAGACCTGTTCTATCATGTGATGGTGCTTTGTGCTAACCAGGGGCTCGATGTGGCAGATGTTGAGGCCGTTCTCGAAGAACGCAGCCATAAGATCGGAAACCTGAAGAAATTCCACGTTTCCGACCACAACACCTGATCTCTTGTTACCGTCTTTTCATGCACTGATTTTTTATGGAAAACAAAGAAAACCGGACCCATCTGTCTGATGAACAGAGATATAAAAAGCGCAAAGCGGTATTTGAGCGCTTCCAGATACTTCTGTTCATCGGCATAATATTTTTTGTGGGACTGTGTCTGCTGATACTGCGCCGCTCCACATTCAGCGAAACGGAGAAAAGGGAGCTGACCGAAAAGCCGCAGCTTACCGCAGAAAGCTGGTTCTCGGGCAAATTCGCCTCCCAGTATACCAAATGGTATTCCGACACGGTACCCATGCGCGAGCGCTTCGTTGATCTGGTATCGGTGATAAACAAGTACAAGGGCATATCCGCACCGACTTTCTACGGCAATGTCCAGGCGGTCAATTCCCCCGAAGGACCCGCTGTGACCACCCATACCACCACAGCCCCCGTCACCTCCATGCAGGCGACCGAGGCAGCGGAAACGGATGACATCATCGATGTGACAGATGATCCTGCAGGCCTCCCTGTGGAGGATACAGAAACTGCTCCCCCCGAAACGGAGCCCGAGTCCACCGAGACCGAGGAAGAACCCCTGGAAAATATCGCCGAGTTCAACCACAACGGCATAGTGGTGGACAGCGTCAAGATGTACGGCGACAATGCGGGCATCATGCTGTTCGGCGGAAATGACTACGCAGGCACGCGCTATGCGGAGGTCATCAACAGATATGCGGATGTCCTGCCGTCGGATGTGAATATCTACAACATCGTCGTTCCCACATCGGGTGAATTCTATCTGCCCCATAAGTTCAGCAATTTCAATTCATCCCAGAAGGAATGTATAGATCACATCTATTCATATTATGCTGACACAAGGGTAAGGCCTGTGGATGCCTATTCCGAGATCGCAGCCCATACCGATGAATATATCTATCTGCGCACCGACCACCACTGGTCACAGCGCGGCGCATACTACGCATACCGTGCACTGTGCAAGGAAATGGGCAAGACCCCGAAGGACATAGACGATCCCGACGATTACGAGAAGAAGACCAAGGACGGCTTTGTGGGCTCCCTGTACACCTTCACCAACGACAACACCCTGAAAAACAGCCCCGAGGTATTCACCTACTATATGCCTCAGAGCGAATTCCACACATATTACTACGATTATTCCACACTGTCCCTGAAGGGCGAGGGCGTGCTGTTCCACGAATATGCGGAAGGCGTCAATATGTACAGCATGTTCCTGGGAACGGACAATATCCACGTCAAGATCACCACATCCCTTGACACGGGCAGGAAGGCCATAGTGTTCAAGGAAAGCTACGGCAACGCCTTTGTCCCCTATCTGGTGGATCTCTTTGATGAGATATATGTGGTGGATATACGCTACTTCGGCAGAAATGCTGTGCAGTATATACAGGAACAGGGCATCACCGACGTCATATTCATCGACAATATCTTTGCTGCCAATACCGACAGCCTGATAGACGGCATCGAAGCGCTCTACGGCAAGGTATACGGCACAGAGGGCGGCAAGACCTACACCACCGATGAACTGAAAATGCTGGCATCGGGCAGTCCCCTGCCCACAGAAACAGTCACAGCCGCTCCCGAAACGGAAGCAGAACCCCAGCCTGCAAGCAACGAACAGCAGGTGGACAGCACATCATAGCACAGCAAGACCACTCATGCAAAGCCATGAGTGGTTTTTTTCATGGCAGAATACACAATGACAGCCCCTTTGATTTGTATACACCGCCGAATTATGGAACAGGGACTTGACAAAGTAGCGGTTTTATACTATACTTAGTATACATCAACAACTATTAAGGAGGATAATATGTCGTACACTCATACAAAGCTCTCGGTGGCAGTGGATGTCCTTATTTTCACCATAGAGGATGACAAATTGAAAATAGTCCTTTCCAAAAGGGACAAGGACCCTTTCAAGGACGAATACGCCCTGCCCGGGGTATCGGTGAGGGAAGATGAAACTCCCGAGGAAGCCGCACAAAGGAGCATACAGGAGCGCACGGGGCTGAGCGGGATATTCATCGAGCAGCTCTACACCTTTGGAGACATAGACCGTGACCCCCGCAGCAGGACCATATCCATCGCATATTTCGCACTGACCGACAGGCAGAGCCTTGATCTCGAAGAGGCAGGCAGCATAGCCGCGCTGTACGACGTTGATGAAGTTCTTTCCGGTAAGCTGCCGCTGGCATTCGACCATGCAAGAATGACAGAACTGGGAGCTGCACGACTTGGCGGCAAGGTGATGTATTCCGACATAGCCTTTGAATTCGTTCCCGATGAATTCACTCTTCCTCAGTTACAAAGAGTGTATGAGATACTCCTCCGGAAGCCGCTGTACAAGGCGAATTTCCGCAAGATGATAGCCCCCAGAGTGGAAGACACTGGCAAAATGCTCACAGGTGCAGCACACCGCCCAAGCAAGCTGTACAGAAAGGCAGCAAAGGAAAGGTCAGCAGATACGGAGTGATGTTATGGAATACAGGATCAGACAGCTTGAAAGCGTTGATTATGAATCCTTGAAATTCAGAAATACTGTAGACTACGAAAATACATTTCAGTATTTCTTTGATAAAACTATCGCATATACTGGAGGGGCTGCAAGTCTTTATGATGTTGGCTACTCTATGGAGTTGAGCTGGTATACCGACGAATTCGGAAAGCACAGGAATGATACCGCATTTGCGGCTATATGTGATGATAAGATGGTAGGGCTCGCATGGGCAAGAGCGGATTTCGGTTTCAGCTCCGATCCCGAAGAAAGAAGTATAAAAACACCCGAAATAAAGATAGCTGTGCGTACCGAATATCAGGGGATGAATATCGGGACTAACCTTTTGATAAAGCTGCTTTACTCCCTCGGTAAACAGAACTTCAGTGAAGCAGAGATATTCGTTGCAAAAAACGATCCGTCACTGATATTCTTTCTTAAACTGGGATTCAGTATCATCAGCGAAGATGATGGACAGTATCCGAAGTATCACCTGATATACAATGGATATATGCTTACAGATAAAGCATCATAAGCCGATACGGAGTGATGTTATGGAATATGAGATAGAACAACTTGAAAGCATTGACGATAAAACAATAAGAGCTTTTTATCAGCGAACACAAAACGGGAATATTCCCAAGCTTTCCCACGCATACCAGTTTTATCTTATGGAAGAAGACGAATATGCCAAAGATCTCGGCAAGCACAGATATGATACTATATTTGCGGCAATTTATAGCAATGATATCGTCGGATTGGCATGGGCAAGAGCGGATTTCGGTTTCAGCTCCGATCCCGAAGAAAGAAGTATAAAAACACCCGAAATAAAGATAGCTGTGTGTACCGAATATCAGGGGCGCGGTATAGGAACAAGCCTTATGAATGATCTGACATACACACTTGCAAAAAACGGCTTTTATGAGGCTGAGGCATATGTATCCAATAATTCCCCGGCGCTCAGATTCTTTTGGAAACTTTCCTTTAATATCTACGAAGATAAAGGTCAAGAGTATCGTATGTTAAAACCCATAGATACTTTCAGAAAAGAAAATGTAGACAAGATATTCAGCGTGTTCAACAGTAAAAAGGAATATATCGCAAATATACATGACCTTTATTCCGAACCCGGAGAAAAAGACAAGTTTGACGATGACTGGGCAAAGCATCATCCGCCCGGAAAATATGTGATATGTGTCTATCAAAGACATTCCGTATACGACAAGGGAAGCTGTATATACCGAAACAACGTATATGACGAACCTACGGGAGATAACAGCAAAAGAGAACATCCGGATTTTGTAATAGTTCTTGACAAGGCTCAGGAATACACTGTGCCGTGCGGGGGCGGGAAACTTATATCCCATATAATAATGAATGAGAACAATACGCTTCAATCCAAAGTATACAGTGAAAAAGAAGCACAGGAGACCGCAGCAATGCTTTCACAACAGGGGTATAAGGCGGCAGTAATGGAGCGGACTGCCACTTATCTGATGGATGGATGACCGACGGTTGTATAGTAGATGAGAAAATGTACGACAGAAGACAGATCTTTGACAAAAGGAGGTTGATATAATGCAGAACTATCCTACTTTCTTCTATTTCCTGAAAACCATTGCAGATGATACCCCCGATGATGCATTTGAGTATTTTGAGTCATTCGAGAATGAAGAAAAGAAAAAGGCGCTTCTCGCAGAAGCAGTAAAGGCAGAGCAGGAAGATATATATGAACTGTCGAATTTTATAAGAAGAAATTACAGCCTGAACATAAAGGCAAAAAGGCTCTCATATATCATCGGTATGATCATACGATCAGATAAATAACAGGAGTTGATGATATGTCAGACAGAAGGCAGAAGAATGTTGAGATATTTGAAGATACAAGAAGATTTTACAATGAGGAGCCGTTCCTGCGGGAGTCCATCGAAAAAAGCATCGCAGCGACTGCTCTGTACACCGGGGAAAATGAACGTTCTCTGCCCGATGAGACCCGCGGCGGGCAGGTAAGGGTCACAAAGCACAGGACATTTGAGGCGGCAGTGAAGCTGCATGAGGAATATCCCGGAAAGCGCATCGCAGTGCTGAATTTCGCCTCTGCCACAAACCCCGGCGGCGGTGTCACAAGGGGAGCCAGCGCCCAGGAGGAGAGCCTTTGCAGATGCTCCACCCTCTATCCGGTGATAAGCACAAAGGAGCTGCGCAAAAGCTTTTATGAGCCCAACCGCCAAAAGAACAACCTGCATGAGGACACCTGCATCTACACCCCGGATATCGTGATATGCAAGACAGACGAGGATACACCACGCCGCCTTGACAGAGAACAGTTCATCACAGTGGATGTGATAAGCTGTGCAGCGCCTAATCTCAGGGAAAAGCCCTCTAACATATACAACGCCGAGGGCGGGGACGTGGTGAGCATCACACCCGAAAACCTGTATAAGCTGCACCTGAAACGCGCAAAGCACATCATGCACACTGCTGCTTTCAACAAGGCGGAGATCCTTGTTCTGGGTGCATTCGGCTGCGGTGCGTTCAGGAACGATCCTAAGATAGTGGCACGGGCTTACGGTGACGCACTGAACGAATATCAAAACAGGTTCGATGTCATCGAATTCGCCATATATTGCAGGGAGTCCGAAACGGCCAATTATGACGAGTTCAGGAAAGCTATGACAAGATACCTGAAAATATAGTCAGAAAAATGCTTCCAAAGATTAAAATCAGATTAAAAATGTCAGGAATATTATACATATTCTTGACATTTTTTTGTTAATATTATATAATATGATTTAGTTTTGCCGATGTATGCTCGTAACGGCTGATGACCCGATGATATGAATGAAAGAGCGGGTACACGGACAGTCAAATAAGAGCATCTCATCCCGAAAACGCGGAAGGTGACAGGTGTGTGTTCTGTCGGAAAGACCGCACACCGTTGACATCATCGGCATCACGAAAGGAGTTATTATTGTGAAGAACAATATCAAAGGAAAAATGATAGCCCTTGCCGCAGTGCTCACTATCACCATGCAGTGCGCAGGGGGAACGGTTTTCGCCGTAACACAGGCAGATACACCTGCGACCTCCGTGACCGCAACAGCAGCATCCCCCGCTAAGGTGGTCACAAGTGCAAGGACCGGCATCAAGACAGGGCAGAAGATCCAGGGCTTCACCGTAAAGGAGATACGTCCCTTTGCCTATCTGAACGCTGATATGATACTCATGGTGCATGATAAGACAGGCGCAGAGTTCCTCTATATCGCAAATGATGATACAGAGCGTTCCTTCAGCCTTAACTTCCACACCATAGCAGATGATGAGAAGGGCAAGCCCCACGTATTTGAGCATGCCACCCTCAACGGCTCTGACAAGTATCCCACGGATATCTTCTTTGCTGCAGAATATCAGACATTCAATACATTTATGAATGCCTTTACCTATCCCACACAGACAGTATATCCCATTTCGAGCCTTTCCGAGGCACAGCTCCTCAAATATGCCGATTACTACACCGATGCGTGCTTCCATCCCCTGATACTCAAGGATGAGAACATATTCAAGCAGGAAGCATGGCGCTATCGTCTTGACAGCGTGGATTCCGACCTTTCCATCGAGGGTACTGTATATTCCGAGATGCTCGGTGCCGTTGATATTTCAAGCGCAGCACTTTTCGGAAACTATCGTGCAGCATTCCCCGGCTCCACTTCATCCAATGAGTCCGGCGGACTTCCCGAGCACATCAAGACCCTCACTTATAAGGACATCCAGTCCTATCATGCAAAATACTATCGCCCCTCAAACTGCCTTGCTATCCTCTATGGCAAGATAGACGACCTGAACAGCTTTGCGAAGCTCCTCAACAAGGAATTCTCACGCTACAAGAAGAAGAAGTTCACATTCGAGGATAAGAACTACATACCTGTCAACAGCCCTGTTACCCATTACGAAGCATTCCCCGTAACAGCTGATACCGATCCCAACGGTCAGACCATAATATACAGAGATTACATCCTGAGGGATATCTCCGATGAGGATCTGGTGAAGATGGATGCCCTCACCGCAGTGCTTTCCAACTCCAATTCACCTATCGTCAAGGCCATCTCCAAGAAGTACCCACAGGCATCCATCCAGTTTGCTGTTGATACCTATGGCCCCGAAAATCTTCTTGAAGTCTTCGTTACAGGCATAAACAAGAAGGATTCGGAAAAGATCATCTCCATCATCGACAGAGAACTCACCGCAATGGCAAAGGACGGCATAGATGATTCTCTTGCAGCAACTGCCGCAAAGAGCTCCAAGATATCCGAACTGCTCATAAGTGAGGCTTCCAACATCGGTGCGAACCTTGCTCCCAGTATCGGCCTCTATTACCGCAATACAGGCAACATCTGGATGCTGAACGATTTTGTTGACGGTTCCTCCAGGATCGAGGAGAACAACAAGAACGGTGATTATACCCGCCTGCTCAACACCTATGTGGTAAACAACTATCTCCGCGTTGCATCCATAACATATCCCGAGCCCGGCCTGCTCGAAGCTCAGCTTGCCGACCAGGCTGCAGAGCTCAAAGCTAAGCAGGACTCCATGACCGACAAGGAGAAGGAAGATCTTGTAAAGGCTACGAAGGAATTTGACAGCAGGATCGAGCAGCAGGATGAAAAGCTGCTTGCAGCTACTGTCGCAAAGCTGAAGGGCGTTTCCCTGAAGGATCTCCCCGAGAATGTGCCCACATACACATTAGAGGATGATACCGACAGCAAGAATATCCGTACCATCACCACAGAGGCTGATATCTCGGGCATCGGTGCAGCTAACGTTTACTTTGATATAAGCGACCTCTCCGTTGAGGATGCAATGTGGGCCAAGCTCTATACCAGTCTCATGTTCACAAACGACACCTCCGCTCACTCCGCATCCGATCTGTCACAGCTTTCACAGAATGCCCTCTATGGCTATACATCCGATGTTGCCATCGTATCCTCCAAGGATCAGAAGAGCTTCACTCCCTATCTCGACTTCTCCTGGTATTCACTCGATGAAGATACCCATGATGCTTTCACATACTTCTACGAGGCTCTTGCAACTACCAAGACAAACCAGGTATCCAAGATAAAGGGCGTTCTCGAAAGCCAGAAGATGAACATCCTTTACTCTGTAAGCGGCTTCGGCTCCGATCTTGTTTCCTCTGGCGGCTTCAATTCTCCCGACGGTTCCTCCAACTACGAGTATTCCACCTCCGGCATCGAATACTATGCTTTCCTGAATAAGGTGCTCGCTCAGCTCGAAAAAGATCCCGCCGGCGTTTCCAAGAAGCTGGGTGAGGTGCGCGGCAAGCTCTGCAACTCCAACGGCATGATACTCACCTATGGCGGCGACAAGACAGGAATAGATACCTTCAAGAAGGAATCCGCAGCATTCAGCGGAAAGCTCACCAATGCAAAGAAGACTCCCGCTAAATATACCTATGCCAAGCTCCCTGAAGCTATCGTAAGCATGAGCAATGCAAACTTCAACTTCCAGACCATAGACTACAAGGATCTGGGTCTTGAAGGCATCTCCCTCGAGGAGCAGAGAGAGCTTTCCGTAGCAGCAAGCATAATCACCGATGTTTACCTTCTTCCCTACCTCAGGAACTATTACGGTGCATACGGCGCAGGTGCCGGGGCTGTAAAGGATCGCGGTCTCCTGTTGTACACATACAGAGATCCCAACATTGCAGAGACCTATGCAGTTTATGATGCTCTTGCAGATTATCTCGACAGCGTTGAGATAGATGAGGCTACCCTTGAAGGCTACATCCTTTCCAACTATTCAAGCCTTCTCCGGTCACCCGGCTCCCTCTCCGGCGCAGACAATGCTCTGTGGGGCAGGATAACTGGCTATGACTATTCCAAGGAGCTTGAAAAGAGCCTGAAGGCACTCAAGAACCTTACTCCCGAAAACCTCAACAAGCTCAAGGCATATTTTGCAAAGCTGGCAAGGGACGGAAGGATCTGCACCATCGGTTCTCAGCAGTCCATCGAGGAAAACAAGCAGATATTCGGTTCTGTGGCATCGCCTTTCAATCAGTGATCTTCTGATGGTCAAAGGCCTGTAAGAGCTGAATAAAGATATCCGTTGTCACGATAACCGTGACAACGGATATTTTACTATGTATTTTCCCTTATTTCCGAAAGCATCTCCGCTTTCAGGTGCCGCTTTGCCTTCCTGCGGTTTCGTATCCTGTATTTGCGCCAGCCGTGATGGTTACACGCCCAGCAGGCAAATTTCCTGTCGAACTTATCTTCCTCTGTCATCTTTTTCATCCTGCTTTTCTGCATGTCTATCCTCCCCTTTGCAGCGCTTTTCATACAGCTCGCCCACCGCACAGGTGCATCCGTCACGGATGGTCTTTCCGGCAATGAGCCAGAAGCTGCGGCCCAGAGACTTAGCATAGGCACCTATGCTGCGCTCACATATATTATCCGCTCCCGTGACCGCCTTAACATAATCCGATGAGGCAAAATCCCCATCTATCCCCATAAGCTCATCAGCGGAGAAAAACACGGGAGCTGTGCCGAATGACCGCGCAAGCTCTGCCACAGCCGCCTCATCACGCTTGATATCCACGCTCACCACTGCCTTTACCCTGCGGCGGTCTATACCATGCTGCATGAGGATATCTTCTGCAAGAGCCATGAGCACAGCGGGTTCCTTGCCTTTCCTGCAGCCAACACCTAAGACTATGTTCCGTGGCAGCAGAAACAGCGTTTTTTCAAAGGGAGGAGGGCTGTCAGTACTGTCTGTGACAAGTATGCCGCAGTTTCCGCTGTCATCGCCCCTGCTGTCTATGTACGACACTTCCGATACTACCGGTATATCCTCCCCTGCTGCGGAAAGTGCCGCCAGTTCCTTTGCCATCGCCATATCGGTGATAACAAGGTCGTTTTCCTTTGCAAACATATCCGGAGAGAACCGTCCGCCGCTGTCGGTGGCGGTGGTAATGACAGGCTGTGCTCCGATGATATGCGCTATGCGCCCTGTGAGCTCATTGGCACCGCCGATATGCCCGGACAGCACACTTACCGCAAACCGCCCATTCTCATCGACTGCCACCACAGCAGGGTCTGTGAGCTTGGAACGGATATAGGGTGCAGTCACACGGACAGCTATCCCCACCGAGCAGATGAACACCAGTGCATCCGCATCGCCAAAGCACTTTTCCACCGTTTCGCCAATATCCGAAAAGCTGTGGACACCATCGCCTGCAGGAAGGCTGTCTTCGTATCTCTGATATATATATATACTGGTCTGTCCCGCCATAGCCGCAGCTATACGCTGTGCAAGCTGCGCTCCCCTGCGGGAAACGCATATAAGGCATATCTTCATGATCTGCTCCTCAGCAGGCTGAACCTGCGCCCTCATCGTTGGTCATTTTCCGCGTACCGTCTTCTCCGGCACCCGATAACTCTATACTGTGTTTGTATTGATTATACAGCAAAATCCCCCGAAAATCAAGACGGACAAATAATAATACCCGGTGTTAATGTGATAAGACTGCACAAAAAAATCAACGAGGTGGGTGTCGATCTATCGACCTTTGTGCAGGATAACGCTTGAAAAACGGGATGTTTTCTGATATAATAGGAAATGTTGTATCCTTTGACATCGGAAAAGGTTTACAAATATCATGATCTTGGCGGAACGATAATGTCAAAAATAACAGCTTTCATAAGATCACAGCCTGTACTCACCGCGGCATTTGCGGCGGCGGTCATAACTGTTTTCCTGATACCCCCGGACAGGGAGTATCTTTCCTACATAAATTTTTCTGTACTCATAGAGCTTTTTTCACTCATGACTGCCATAGCAGGGCTGAGAACGGCAGGGATATTCGAGAAGATGACTGCTTTTTTACTGAAAAAAGCAGGAAATATCCGCACCATAGGAGCAGCCCTCACACTGCTGTGCTTCTTTTCGGCAATGGCTGTCACAAATGATGTAGCACTGCTCACCTTTGTTCCGCTCACACTGCTGGTGTTCGGCGGCAAGGGCGACGACAAAGAGCTGATACTCACCATAGTCCTTGAAACAGCGGCTGCAAACCTGGGCGGGATGCTGACACCCGTGGGCAACCCCCAGAATCTGTTCATATACGAAAAATACGGCCTTACTGCGGGAGAATTTGCACAGACCATGCTCCCTACGGGAGGGATATGCCTTGCTGTGATGCTGCTCCTGCTGCTGCTCCTGCCTGCAAAAAAGGCGGCAGTACCCGAACAGGAAAATACTCCTATAGTAAAGAAAACAGCCATCGCCTGCTCGGTGCTGTTTTTGGTCTGCCTGCTCACAGTATTCAAGGTGGTACCCGATATCCTGTGCCTTGCTGCTGCGGTCATCACAGCCCTCGCGGTGGACAGGAAGATGCTCGCTAAGGTAGACTATTCACTTATCGCCACCTTTGTCTTTTTCTTCGTTTTTGTGGGAAATATCGCCCGTATCGATGCGGTGAGGGAGTTCTTTTCGGAAATACTCCCCGGAAAAGAGATAATAGTATCCGCCCTGCTGTCCCAGGTGATAAGCAATGTCCCCGCTGCGGTGATGCTTTCGGGCTTTACCGGAAAGGGCACCGAACTACTCCTGGGTGTGAATATAGGGGGATTCGGCACGCTCATAGCATCGCTCGCAAGCCTTATCTCCTTCCAGCTCTACCGCAAGACCGAAAATGCACAGTCGGGCAGATATATGCTTGTGTTTTCCGCAGTGAATTTCGGTATGCTGATATTCCTTCTGATACTCCACTCATTTGTGCTGTGACACAAGGGAACATCCTATTCGCCCACAGACTAAAGGAATCTAAAAAATGGAAACAGATTACAGCTATATAGGCAGCTGCATAGGCGCTCTGTGCGACCTGCCCGTAAGAGTATACAAGGGTAAAGACCTGATATACAGCTATTCCGGGATAAGCCTGAACAAGGATCCCATACTGCTGTATATCGATACCATCCTTACCATATCCTCGCGTATATGCTACTACATCACCCCCGACCTGTATTTCTACGGCATCGTGAACCATGAGGATGTCTGTATCGTGCTGGGGCCTTCAAGGCAGAACGCAGAGACCGACAATGCACTGTTTGCCACTGCCCACAAGCTGGGAATCCCCGAATCCGAATGGAAGCGCTTCGCTGCGGACATGAAAAAGCTGTCCTGTGTGCCGATGGATAAGGCGATACAGCTTTTGTGCATGCTCAATTATTTCCTGAACAATGAAAAGCTGAATGTGACGGATATAGTCAAATATGACTCATTCAAAGAGGCATTGTCCAGAGAGCTCACCACAGCCCGCCGCAAAGCAGAGAAAAACAGCGAGCACCTGCGCTTCAGCAAACTATACTCCCTTGAACAGAAGATGGTCTATACCATATACAAGGGCGATGTGGACTCCCTTGAAGAGATGCGTGAGGAGCTTTCAGACCTGTCCGGCAACACCCTTCACGAATCGCGTCTGTATTTCGTAATATCCTCCGCTGTTGCGGTGCGCACAGCTATCAAGGCGGGAATGGACTCCTATGATGCCTTTACATGGAACAGGAAATTCGTCCGGGAATGTGACGGCCTTACCGAAAAGGACAAGATCTCAGCTCTGAGATACCGCATGCTGCAGTTCTTCACCAATGAGGTGAGGAAGATACGCATGGGCACATCCCCGTCAAAACTGGTGATAGACACCGCAAATTACATCAGGGAGCACATTTCCGAGACCATACGCACAGACCAGATAGCCGAGGCACTGTACCTCAGCCGCAGCCACCTGTCACGAAAGTTCAAGAGCGAGGCAGGCATGACCCTCAGCGATTTCATAATATTTGAAAAGGCCGAGGAGGCAAAGCGCATGCTGCGCTATACCGAAAAGCCCATCTCCGATATTTCCTCCGACCTGGGATTCTCCTCCCAGAGCCACCTGATAAGGGTGTTCCGCAAGCTCGAAGGCATCACCCCAAAGGAATACAGGAACAAGTTCAATATGTAAAACGATCCCGCTTACCTTCCGGCAAGCGGGATCTTGTATTTACAGTCATCGGTTCAGTTCTCACCAAAGAATTCCTCGTCTATCTTCCTTTCGGAAACAGCGCCGTGGGAAACGGTGTGACCGACCACCTTGGAATAGTACTTATCGCCTCTCTGATCTGTGATGACAGCAGCGGTGAGATAATATCCGTTTTCAAGGATAGTGCGGGAAACTGCGGAATTTTTCCCGAATTTTATGGATACACCGCACTTTTCTTCCTCAGAACCGGTATTGTAGTCATATACATCATAGACAGGTTCTATGGTGCTGCCTACTCTTACCTCCTGCACCGATTTGGTGTTGGTGATGAAGTTGTCGTTGCCTGCATCATAGGGTATCTCCGATACGCCGTTTATCACATATTCCTCGGTGTCCCTGTTGAAGGAGAAAAGGAGATATGAAAGCGTCCCGTCGTACATGATCTTTGAGCGATATTCGATCGAGGAGGGTGAGGAACTTATTATATCAGTACACAGGGGCACGCCGTCAAGGCATATCCATGTGCCGTCAAAATTACAGCAGAGGCTCCCCTCTCCGTCAAGATATGTGTTCTCATCATAGCCCAGCTCTACCTGAAGATTCTTTCCCGCATCATATATGGCATTTTCCATGTAGTAGGACACCGTCATGCTCTGGAGCGTGGGGTCAACGGGGACAGTAAAGCCCTCATCATCGATCACGGGGGCTGCCTTGCCGAAGCTTTCAAAGATAGCCGTGTTTATCACAGCAGGGACATGGTCGGAGAGCGTCTTTACATATTCCTGCATATCTTTACTCAGGCAGCCTGTCATTTTGTAGTAGTACAGTGCCTTAGTGCTCTCATCCTCGCAGATATTGTAAACATAGTCGAGCAGGTAGTAGAAGCCGTCAAAATCTTCAACGCCGCAGGGCAGATACACCGCGATGCCCTGTGAATCGCTGAGGCTGCCATTTTCTCTGTGGTAGAGCACTGCCTCGCCGATAAGATTCTTTATCTTTGTGGATTCATCGGGATAGGTGTCCACCATATAATCCACATAGTTGCCAAGATCGGCAGAATTGAAAATATTGCTGACCTCACCGCCGTATCTGGTAGCCTTTCGGCCGCATCGGCCTATCTCGGAGAGAACGGAGATATCGGATGCTGCATCGGTGAGCTGCTTCTTTGTGAGCTCACAATAGGCATCGTAGAGATCACATCCCTTGTTCTCATCTATTACGGAGAATGTAACATCATTTGACCCCATCAGAATAGATATTATGGATGTGGTGGTATTGAGGGTCATGTAATAATCCATGTAGGAATCGGCTATATTCATCGCCGCCTGTGCAGGGCTCATGCCGGGATCATCGGCCAGCGCCCTGAGCCACGGGTCATAGTTCCAGCCCTCGCCGGGCTCTGTTTCCTCGGATACCGCAAGGTAGGATGCAAAACCGTCCAGATAATGCACTACTTCAATGGTGGACATAAGGCAGGCATCAAAGCCGATTATATCAAAGGCGGGGGACTCCCTGTCCGCATCATAGACCTTGTCAAGAGCACTGCGGATATCTGCAAGACTGAGGTCGGAGTTGAATATATAGTCCTGACCATAGCCGAATGCTCCTCCGCCGTGATCCCACAGTACAAGGATATTGTGATCTGAATGGTAGTTCTCATTGCAGAAGGACAGGAAATCCGAAAGAGTATCGGGAGAACAGCTGTCCTGAATGGGAAGGTCGGAGACTTTTTCCATCTCGCCGTGCTTTATGAGGAAGCGCTGTGTGCGGTTGGGGTTTATCGAAGTCTCGCTCCAGCGCCTTGCACCGCCTGTCTGGACAACGATGTTCACATTATCGCCGTAATCATCGGTGAGCATCTCATATATATCCGTAGAGGCGCATCCCCGTCTGTCACTTTTCACCACTTCACTGGTGAGGACCGTGCTGCTGGCAATGGGCTTTACGGGTTCATACAGATATGCGGGAGCATCTATGCCGTTCTCGTAGAGCTCATCGGTAAAGCGGGCTATCATCTCGTTGGTCCTCTGCCTTGCCATGTAAGCGTTGTCTTCCCTCACGTCCCTTGTCTGTACATACACCAGGTCCGAAAGATCGTTCTCATAGTGATCCTCAAGGTTAGAACCCACCATATACACGCAGACTGTCCATGTATCATCCGCATTTCCGCGGGGCATGGCCTGTATCCTTGCGGCGCCGTTGGCATCGATGGGAGACAGCTCTTCTATCTTGTTGCGCTCTGCGGTCTCATAGCCGCTTTCTTCCCATCTTTCATATTCGGAATCTATGCTGTCCTCACTGATAAACACTTCCGAACCTGCAAGCAGGATAACAGTCAGCAGAAGCACTGCACCGCACATCAGGCACAGCGGTCTGATGAGATATATGCGGAATATCCTGTACGCAAGGGGTGCATCGGCATACTGCTCCTTGAGCTGTGCCTTTCTGCGTGCGGCTCTCTCTTTTCTCGCCCGCAGCTTTTCTTCCCTTGACACCTTGTCGGGCGGGAGCATCGCTGCAGCCTCGCTGCCGCAAAGATTCTCAACGGCATTTCGTATCTTACGCCTGCGCAGTATGATGCCCGTATGCACAAGAGCCACGATGGTCGGGAGGATAAGATAGAGGTAATCTTCTCTGGTGAGGAATGAAACAGTGGATGTTCCCTGTACAAAGCGCTCTCTGAACATGAATATCGATGAGATGAGCCCGTGCAGCACCATGAGCACCCACAGATGCTTGCCTCTGTAATATATCGCAGCATACACTATGCCTATGGCTATGAAGCACAATGCGCGGAAGATGACCTCGTTGGCATTATCACTGTACAACAGATACTGCAGATGCAGAAGGCCGAAGAATATGCCCGATATTATGGCTGAATACCAGACACCTTCCTGATCTCTGCCGTTTTCTTCGCCTATCGAGCGGGATATGACGCCGTACATCACGGCTATCTCGGATATGCCCACACGCAGCAGCGACAGCACACCCAGGCATATAACAAATGTGCTCTGCCACGACTCATTGCCATCCGCCACATCCAGCGCGGTCATCCCAAGTCCGATGCCTGCCGCCAGGAACATAGGCAGTGAAAGCAAGAGGGTCTTGCCGAACTTTTTCAGCCCGCCGCCGAAGGAACTGCCGTAACCCAGGACGGCTGCAAATAGCAGCGGCGCTATTATCCCTATCGCCTGCCCTGCATAATCCTTGACGATGCCCGCAGGCACAAGGTCGAAAAGTCCTTTGAAAATAAGTCTTGCAGCCGCATAGA
>JAFPYQ010000327.1 GCA_017394475.1 Oscillospiraceae bacterium
CAAGTACCCGCAGAAATTTTTTTCGGATGTCTTGCTCCCATATCATTATCATTGTGCTGCCGAGCAAAGCACGGTCTGAAATATACATTGACTTTCCGTGAATTTTGATATAATAGGCTTGATAATCAACGAATAATCAGTCTTGACCGCGGGATTCTTTCAGGTATTTTTCAAAAACAGGGCGTATGGGCGGGGATATCTCATCCAGATCTATCTCATCACAGGTGAAATAACGGATATCCTCGAATTCACTGTCAACAGCCCTTATAGTACCGCTGTATCTGCGGCAGATATATACTATCTCGAAATTCGATACCTCATCCCCGTTGGGATAGATGTAGTGAGCCTCGGGGCCGGAATTGACACAGAAGAACTCCAGTTCTTCGGCAGTGAGCCCCATTTCCTCATAGAGCTCCCGCTTTGCACAGTCCTCCACACGCTCATCTATCTCCACAGAGCCCCCTGAATAGCCCCATTTATGATTGTCGGAGCGCTTTCCCAGCAGAAGTCTTCCGTCACTGTCAACACAAATTATGCTGGCTGCACACTGTATCAGTGTCCGATGTCCCACCAGCTTGCGCAGTTCCATTATATATCCGTTCATCATGTGCTCCTTTGCGTTCTTTTTAGGTGTGCGGTTATTATCGTGTAGCTGTATGAATTGACGGTGATGATCACCGTGCCCGTTTCACAGTAGAAGTTCTTTCCCTGCCTGTATACTTCACATCCCGGGGAGAGGATGATATCCATGCAGTGCCCCACAGGGTCGGCTGTGTCTGTCCCGAGGTTCTTTCGTATCCTGTCAAGCCCCATTTCGGTGGTGTGCAGACTGTCTATGTTATCAATAAGTATCTGTTTGTCGGTCATGATATTCCTTTCTGCGGCAGAGTGTCAAAAAGCGCATTGTTTGATAAGATCAGCGAAGTGGGTGAAGGCTTAGCCTGTCGGCTTTGCCGAAAATGGCAAAGAGTGATAAAGTCTAAGATAAAATTATATTACCGAGTGTTAAACTACACGTCCCATTCAAAAAAGTAAACGAGGTAACTGTCGGCTTTGCCGACCTTGACAGGGGAGGGGATTTGTGGTATAATGGTTTAAAACTGTCGATATGACGGGAGTTGATCCGGTGTTTTCAGGTTGAAAGGCTTGTGGACCGATCACCGAAAATACGATCATCCGGATAAAGAGAAAAACAGGGAGGCATTATGGAGGAACATAAGGAAAAGCCATTCGGCACCGATTTCTGGACATTTGTGATATCACGGAGCTATATGATAATACATATAACAACATGGTTTATTTTCGCTGTATCGCTGTTCAATTTTATCATAAACTACGGCAAGCTGCCCGATGAAGCGGGAGTGCATTTTGACGGCAACGGGCAGTTTGATGTGTATGACTCAAAGGTATATGGCTTTTACCCGTTCATTGTGAGCTTTGTGACCCTTATCCTTGTCTATCTTTTCGAGCGTGCGGCGGGGAGCAAAAAGGTAAAGCTGGGAATGAAGCTGAATGAGAAGGGTGAGACCCTTTTCAGAGGTACCATCGTCCTGGGACTGGCTGTGGAGGGCTTTCTGATAACGATGGTATTCGCATACTACTGGGCACGCTCGGTGGAACAGCAGATACCCCTGCCTGTTCAAAGTGAATTGAAGGGCGTGATGATAGCGGCTTTTTTTGTTGTCCCGTTGGCCGTGCTGATTTTGCTTATTGTCATAAGCATCATTTTCAAAGACAAAGCGAAAAAGGAATAATATGATATCCCCTGTCA
>JAFPYQ010000033.1 GCA_017394475.1 Oscillospiraceae bacterium
ATGCCCGAAACAATCAGAGTGCCGTCATCCGAAAGGAATTTCCCGAAAAGAGGCGCCATGGCGATGAGCACATCTGCCACAATGTTTGCGGTTATTATGTCATACCCGCTGCCCAGCTTATCCGCAAGGGCACTGTCTGTCAGGATATTGCCCGCATAGGCTGTATACCTGTCATTTACCTTGTTCTTGCCTGCATTCTCACGGGCAATGCGCACGCTGTTCTCGTCTATATCCACCGCAACAGCGCTGTCCACACCCAGAAGCAGTGCAGCAATGCTCAGGATACCGCTGCCGCAGCCAAGGTCCAGGACTTTTTCCCCGCCCTTTACGATCTTGTCAAGGTATTCAAGGCAAAGCCTTGTGGTATTGTGCTGACCTGTGCCGAAGGAGCTCTCGGGGTCTATCTCCAGTATCTTTCTGTCAGCGGATGAGTATTCCTCCCATGAGGGCTTGACAGCAAGACGCTTTCCCACCTCAAAGGGCTTGAAATACTTTTTCCAGTTGTTTGCCCAGTCCTCTTCATTCATGCCCTGCGGCTCCGATACAGCAAGGGTTCCGAACGCTTTCCGTTCATCTATGGCAGAAAGTGCAGCCATCTCGCTCCTTACAAGGTCGAACATATCCTTTCCCTGAGCATTGTCGGGAAGATAGAAGGAAACGCGGGTCTCTGCATTCCTCAGCTCATAAAGATCATCATCCACATAATCCCAGTTGCCGTCCTTATGCTCAAGAAAATCCTCAAAATCATTGGGATCGGTTATCTCAAATCCCGTGATCCCTATATTCATCATCCTGCCCGTAACGGGCTCAACACCCTCCGAAGTGGTGGTTATGCTTATTTTATACCAATCCATAATTATCCTCTGTTGTTCTTGTGCTGTTCTATCATCATAATGAAATTATCGAACTGCGATCTGAACGTCATATCCTTTACGGGGATATCCATAGCGGGAGTTCCGTCGTTGAACTCAATATTCACAAAATAGCCGTTCTCATGCCCTCTGTATGTCCACGCATTGAGATGCACATCTGCTATGCTGTAATAGGGTATGATAGCATAGCTCACAGGTGCGCACAGAAAGCCCTCTGTGAAATAGAATGTCTTTGCAATGCACTGTGGTGCCATCTGACCCATCTGTGCCAGTTCCGCGGGGGACATCATATTTATCTCATCCCTGAGCTTCGGCAGCTTTGAGAAAAGCGCGCTTGCACCTCTTATTATCATAAGTATTCCAAGAGCCATGAATGCAAAGTTGATGATGCCTATCACATGCGCTCCGAAAAGCATGATAGCTATCACAAAGCAGATCACACCGCCTGCAACGAGTGCCACATCCTTTACACACTGCTTGACACACATTTTGTAGAACCAGTTGTTCTGTGCATTGTTCATTGTACTGTCTCCTTGTAATGAAGTTAATTCAGCTCACCGCGTACTGACTGTTATACAGCTCCGAATAGAACCCGCCCTTTTCAAGCAGTGCAGTATGTGTCCCCTGTTCTACTATCTGACCGTTCTTCATCACAAGTATCAGATCAGCCTCCAGGATAGTGGAAAGGCGGTGGGCCACAATAAAGCTGGTGCGTCCCTCTGTCAGCTTATGGAAGGCTCTGTTTATCTGTATCTCGGTACGGGTATCAAGGGAGCTCGTTGCTTCATCAAGTATGATCATAGGCGGCAGGGCAAGCATCACACGGGTTATGCACAAAAGCTGCTTCTGCCCCTGAGATAATCCGGAGCCATCCTCGGTGATTTATGTGTCATACCCGTCGGGAAGTCTCTTGATGAATCCGTGAGCATGAGATGACCTGGCAGCGGCGATGATCTCCTCATCGGTGGCATCAGGCTTGCCTATGGCGATATTTTCCTTTATGGTGCCTGATCTCAGCCATGTATCCTGCAGAACCATGCCATAGCTGCGGCGCAGCGAGTGGCGGGTGATGTCCCTTATATCATGTCCATCCACGGATATACTGCCCTTATCCACATCATAGAATCTCATCAGCAGATTTATGAGAGTTGTCTTCCCGCAGCCTGTAGGTCCTACTATGGCGATCTTCATGCCCTTTTTCACATCAAGATTAAGCTTCTTTATAAGCTCACGCTGCGGATCGTAGGAAAAATCCACATTGTCTATACTGATATCTCCCTGCGCATCATCAAGGAGATAGGCATCGTCATTATCGGGTATCTGCCCGATCTCAGCCAGGAGAGCAAAGAGCCTGCCGGCCCCTGCCACCGCATTTTCAAGCTCAGTCACAACGCCCGATATCTCATTGAAGGGCTTTGTGTACTGATTTACATAGGCCAGCAGCGATATCAGTGAGCCAACGGTAAATGCCCCGCCCACGCCCGAACCGATGCAGATAAGTGCGCCACACAAGGCAACTACCGCGTAGACAAGGTTGTTGACGAATCTCGTGGTAGGATTTACAAGAGATGAGTAGAATACCGCGCGCAGCGAGCAGTGTTCCAGTTCGTTGTTTATCCTGTCAAAATCCTCCAGCTGGCGTTTCTCTCTTGTAAATGCCCTGACTACCTTCTGATTTGTCAGCATCTCATCCACAAAGCCTGTCTGCCGCCCTCTCACCTCTGCCTGCTTTACAAACATCTCATGAGTGTGCTTAGCTATAAAACGGGCTATAAAGAGAGATATCGGTGTGAGTACCACGACTGCAAGGGCTATGCCCGCATTGACCCTTACCATGAAGATAAGCGAGCCCACTATCGTGGCAACACCTGTAAAAAGCTGTGTTATGCCCATCAGCAGGCCGTCTGCAAACAGTTCTGCATCCGCGATGACGCGGTTCATCACATCTCCTGTGGAATGTACATCAAGATAGGACAGTGGCAGAGACTGTATCTTCTCAAAAGCCTCATTGCGAATATCCCGCAGGACACGATATGTTATTGCATTGTTGATAAGTCCCGTAGCCCACTGCAACAAAGCTGCGATACCTGCCACCACGACGATCCCGAGCAGAAGCGAGAGCAGCTCCTGTGTATCAGTCTGCGATGTGATAAGGTCGATGGCATGACCGGTCACTATGGGGATATAGAGAGAAAGTGCCACAGATACAGCGGAAAGTACGATAGTCAGTGCAAGCAGCAGCTTATATCTTCCGATATGATCCAGCGCTTTCTTGATAGTTTTCTTATCCATCAGTATTCAATACCTTTGCGGGCTTTGATTCCCTTTTCAAACGGGTGTCTTACACACTGCATTTCTGTGATGTAATCTGCACCGTCAAGAAATTCCTGCATGGGTTCTCTGCCCGTCAGGACGATATCCTTAAAATGGGACAGAAGATACATCACGGACAGCGCCTTTTCTTTATCGGCCAGTTCTTTGTTCACCGCAGAAAAGATCTCATCAAGGATCATAAGATCACATTCATCCTTGATACATTCATCAAGCATGGCATTGTGTTCTTCCGTGACTTTTTTCCTGATCTCATCCGTCATGCCCGAGGAAAAGCCGTAGTTTTCGGACAGTCTTCTCACCTTTATACCGAGCTTTTCAAGACTTGCAAGCTCTGAGGAGGGATTGCCCTTCATAAACTGATACAGATGTACCGAACCGCCCGTACCCGCCATTCTTATCGCCAGCCCCAGTGCAGCAGTAGTCTTTCCCTTGCCGTTGCCGCAATAAATATGTACCATTATAGCTCGTTCCTGTTTTCCAGCGCTTTGTAAAGGGTGACCTCATCTGCAAATTCAAGTGTACCTCCAATGGGAAGTCCGAAGGCAAGCCGCGTCACCTTTATTCCCAGGGGCTTTATCAGGCGGGATATATACATAGCAGTCGCCTCTCCCTCGACTGTGGGATTGGTGGCCATGATGACCTCGCTCACATCGCCGCTGTTCACGCGGTTCAAAAGTTCCTTTATCCTCAGCATATCAGGAGATATGCCGTCCATGGGCGATATAAGTCCGTGCAAAACATGATATACGCCTTTATATTCATTCGTGCGCTCAAATGCAGTGATATCCTTCGGGGATTCTACTACACAGATAGTTGACATATCCCTGTGACTGTCCGAACAGATGGGACATTTGTCATTCTCTGTCAGATTGCAGCAGGAACTGCATTCATGCACGGAGCTGTGAGCATTCATTATAGCCTCTGCAAAGGATCTTGCATCCTCCTCGGACATGGTCATCACATAGTATGCCAGTCTTTGTGCGGTTTTCATGCCGATCCCCGGCAGCTTTGCGAATTTTTCCGATAATATAACAAGAGGCAGCGCAGTTGCGTTCATCTGATCATCCTCGATTTTAAAAGCATGCTAAACAAGTAAGTGTGAAACCGACGGCTCTTTTCCATTCAGAAGCAGATAGAACCCTGAACAGAATATGTGACTCACGCCACTATGGCATGAACTGCCATCAGCGGCGCAGGGACTTAGATTGTGGTTATATAAGCTAAAAAGCCAAACCCATGAGAGTTTGGCTTTTCAGTACCGGCACAGCCCTATCTTTCCAAGACGTCGCCATCTAAGTATTTTCGGCGTGTATGAGCTTAACTTCTGTGTTCGGAATGGGAACAGGTGGAACCTCATAGCTATTTGCACCGATTATGGTACCCGTAGGAACCATGTGGTGACCCGTAGGAGATTCGAACTCCTGATGCCGCCGTGAGAGGGCGGAGTCTTAACCACTTGACCAACGGGCCTATTTGGTGCACCATCGGGGACTCGAACCCAGGACCCACTGATTAAGAGTCAGTTGCTCTA
>JAFPYQ010000328.1 GCA_017394475.1 Oscillospiraceae bacterium
ATAGTGCGTACATCCGCAAAGTCAAGGTTGATATCGCCCTCGACTGTGATGAGCTCTGCAATGGACTTGACACCCATCATAAGAGTGCTGTCCGCAAGCTTCATAGCCTGCTTTATGGTAAGTTCCTCCTCAACGGAGTCAAGAAGTGCCTGATTGGGGATCACGATGAGTGAATCCACATACTGCTTGAGCTCTGCTATGCCCTCTTCTGCAGCGCGCATCTTAGCCTCGCGTTCGAATGCGAAGGGCTTTGTTACAACGCCAACAGTGAGTATGCCCAACTCTCTTGCCACCTCTGCAACGACAGGAGCTGCACCTGTGCCAGTGCCGCCGCCCATGCCCGCTGTGATGAATACCATATCAGCGCCTGTCAGAGCGCCCTTGATCTCATCGCGGTTCTCCTCTGCGCTTTCCTTGCCGATATTAGGTCTTGCACCTGCGCCTTTACCGCCGGTGAGCTTGACACCTATCTGCACCTTTGTATCTGCTCTTGATGAGCCGAGAGCCCTTGCATCGGTGTTCACTGCTACATATTCAACGCCCTTTATGCCGTCATCAAGCATTCTGTTGACAGCGTTTCCGCCGCCGCCGCCGACACCTACTACTTTTATTATCTCACTCAGTGCAGAGCTGCTGTTATCGACCATGATCATCAAAGATTCCTCCCGTACAGGCTTTATATCAAAGACTGCCATAGATCCTTTCAAGACCTTCCAAAGATCCCCCGAAAATAACAGTCCGTTTTTACAAAATAATCCACATACTATTGTAACACAAAAGAATCGGATTTTCAAGTGCTTTTGGAAAAATTATTACAAATTGTTAAAAATAGTTAAAATCTGCTGCCGCCGTAAAGTTTACTTATTCACATAAACAATACATCACAGGTGCAGAACACTGTCCCATCACTTCATCCTGCCCTTGTCCTCATTGATGAACTTTTCAAATTCATCGGGGATGACTGGGCGGGAGAACAGGAAGCCCTGTGCGGCATTACAGCCGTACTTCTTCAGCAGCTCATACTGTTCCTCGAACTCTACGCCCTCTGCCACCACAGTGATGTCGAGTGCCTTGGCGATGTTGATTATCAGCACCACCATGCGCAGATCCTTTTCATTCAGGTGTATCCTGCGGACAAAGGTGATATCGAGCTTTAGTATATCTATGGGCATGGAGGAGAGCATATTGAGGGAGGAATAGCCCGTTCCGAAGTCATCCATCTCAACATGGAAGCCCTTTTCACGCAGCTTCTTCACCACTTCGATTATCTGCTCTGCATCCTCTGTATATGCGGATTCCGTTACTTCAAGGTAGTATTCGCTCGTTTCAAGCCCTGCATCCGATACTATCTTGGTGATGTCATCCACAAAGCCGTGATCCATCATATCTATCCTTGACACATTGACGGAAACGGGAACGGATACGCCGAACTTCTCCTTCCACTGTGCAAGCTGACGGGCAGCCTCTTTCCATACATACCTGTCTATCTTGCGGATCATACCGTTCTGCTCAAAAAGGGGTATGAACCTGTTGGGCTGTACCATGCCAAGCTCGGGATGTACCCAGCGCACAAGTGCTTCTGCGGAGGAGAGCACGGGCTTTTTGCCCTGAATGTTGAATTTGGGCTGATAGTATACTACGAACTGCTTTTCATTCAGTGCCTTGTCCATATCCGCCATGAGGCGTTCATCATAGGTGCGGCGCTCGTGCATCTCCATGTCGTAATATGCGATCTTGGCTGCAAAGACGCCCTTTATCTTGTTGCAGGCGATGGATGCACATTCAAATCTGCGTTGGATGTCCAGCTTCTTGTCCACCTTGGAATAAACGCCTACGCGTATGCGTGTGTTGGCCTCGTCTATGAGATCATCTATGCCGTACATAACGCGCTTGAACAGCTTTTCCGCATTGTCCGAGAACGGCAGGTACAGATAGAAGGTATCCGCATCATAGCGGCACGCTATGCCCTTGTATTCCTTTACATAGTCCCCTATCCTCTCACCTATGCGCCTGAGCATCTCATCACCCAGGGCTCTGCCGTGCATCTCGTTTATCACATGGAAATTGTTGATGTCGATGACTATGGCATCCATGGCGATGTTGGGGTCCTTTTTATCAAGGAACTTCACATACTCATAGAAATATTCCCTTGTGAACAGCCTGGTGAGATCATCGAACTGAGTGGCAGCCACAAGCCTGCTGTCCTCCCATGCGTTCATGGTCTTTTCGGCTCTTGCAAGGATGATAGTGGGAGACCCGTAGGGTTTCTGGAGAAAGTCCACCGCGCCGATCTCGAGCACCTTTGTTTCCTCGCTGACATCCGATGTGAGCGCCACTACAGGGATATGCGACAGATTCAGGTCGTTATGGACCATGCCCAGAAGGTCATAGGCGCTATTATCGGGCAGATCCATATCGAGCATGATGAGCGAATAGGAATCCGGGGCGGAAAGTATCGCATCAATGGCAGACTTTCCGTCCGAAACGCACAGAACATCGAATTTCAGTCCGAGTATCATCCTGAACACTTTCTGTTCGTTCTGATCTCCGACAACGACGAGTATGCGCTTTTTAATATCTAACCTTTTCTCAATAAATTCATTCATGGCAATATCCATAGGGGGCATACCTTATAGGTCTGCCCGCATTGTGAAAAATGTCATCGGATAACGGCTTATCCCATACCGGGAGATCATCTGAGCTTTCTTCTCACCTCTACCACCCTGCCGAAAACTCTTACACGGTCGGCTTCTTCTCCCTCGAATATCCTGGGAGGGTAGTAGGGATTCTCCGAGCGCAGCTCTATCCTGTTGGGATATCTGTAGAAACGCTTTACTATGCCATCCTCATTATCCACGATGAACACAGCACATTCACCGTTGTTCACGCCCGAGCCGCATTCAACGAGCACCAGATCGTTCTCGATGAAAAGAGGATACATGGAATCTCCCTTTACTCTGAGGAAAACATACTCATAACCCGAGTTCATATCCTCCGTGAGCACCGAGATATAGTTCTCTATGTTCTCCTCTGCATGGTGGGCAAGCCCTGCAACAACTCTGCCGATAACGGGCACCTCCGTATAATCGCCCTGAGGCTTTTTCACCGCATGGCTCATATTTGAGGGCAGATCACTGTTATCAGCTTTATCCGCGTTGTCAGCCACGGCTTTGTCCGCCGGTGTATCCGCTGCGTTCACTGCGTTGAATGCAGGATTAGGGGATGTGAGCTGCTTTGAGCTTATCCCCAGGGCACGGGCAATGCCTTCGATGACTACAAGCTTTGGCTTTGATATCTTCCCTGCCTCATACCTTTGTATAGTAGAGGGTGTCATATCAAGTTCATTGCCGAGCTGTTCGAGAGTCATCCCTTTGAGATGCCTGTAATACTTTATATTCTGTCCTATCAACGCATTATCTGCTAAAGCCATAGAAAGCGTTCCTCCAGTATGCAAAACACAGTTTACAAAAGTCTATATATAGTTATTATAAATCAAATTTTTGTATTTGTCAAGGAAATATGACAGGTCGTCATAAAATTTCAGCGATATTTTTTGTGCACTATGTTCAATATACATCCGTGGATTTCGCGCAAATTATCATTCCGCGAAGATGAACATATTTTGTCCCGACGAAAGCAATTTCCCGACTTATGCCCTGTTGATGGGAAATTTACGGCATCTGCCGTGTCCGGCCTTTTTTCATAACGATATAAGAAAAGCCCGCCCCAGCGAGATAACATTTCAGGAATATACGGCCTTAATCGTAATGTAAGCTGTTACATCAAAGATAGCTTTTTCTTTTCTGTTTACTCCCGTTTTATAACCGCAAGCTATGTCCCCCGCCTCTAAGGCGGCGGGTTCCATATTTCCATTCAGTAGGAGTTCAATCTCCTACTGAATGGAAATGAGCCTGCGGCTCACACTTGCTTGTTAAAAGCAAGCTTTGAATAAAATTTTGCATATTCCACTTATGTTTGCAGTTCAGTTTTTGTTC
>JAFPYQ010000329.1 GCA_017394475.1 Oscillospiraceae bacterium
GCAGAGGGCGGCTCCGATGAATGGTTCTGCACAGAATGCGGCACCAAGAATACCGGAAAATTCTGCAGCGGATGCGGAAAGCCCAGAGCATAATGAGTAATCAGTGGTCAGTGAGCAGTGATCGGTAACGGACATATCAGATCAGCTCGATACAGGCTCATAAAGCCTTCGCACAGTGTTGCGCGATTCGAGCCGGGTATGATATGCCGCACGGTCCTGAGCGCTGACCACTGATCATTGAACAATAACGACCCTAAAATATAAAAATGCCTACTATAACCTATAAATGCCCGAACTGCGGCGGCGAGCTGATGTGGTCGCCTGATGCGCAAAGATTCACCTGCGAATACTGTTCCTCGGAATTCACCGAGGAAGAAGCAAAGCAGCAGAGTCCCCAGGCACCCACCGCCGAGGATGAGCAGTTCGATAACGAAACCGATGTGTATATCTGCAAAAGCTGCGGAGCCGAGATCTTCTGTGACCACAATACGGCGGCATCCTTCTGCTATTACTGTCATAATCCCGTATCATTGTCGGGAAGGCTCGAAGGCAAATACCGCCCGGATATGATAATCCCCTTTTCCCTAAGCCGTGATAAAGCACTGGAGCTTTTCAAGGCTCACTGCAGAAAGAAACTGTTTTTGCCGTTCAATTTTCTCTCGGACAGCACCCTTGAAAAGATGACGGGGCTGTATGTCCCCTTCTGGATAGCGGATGTGAACGTGGATGCGGATATCACTGCCACTTCAAAGGAAGAAACTTCCCATAGCCACGGCAACAAGGTCACAGTCACCACAAGGACATACGATCTGAGGCGTTCGGCAAGGATGTTTTTCCGCGGTATACCTGCAGATGGTTCCCGCAAGATAGATGACGATGTAATGGATGCCATCGAGCCCTTTGATTACAACGACCTGAGAAATTTCGATATGTCCTACCTTTCGGGTTTTTATGCCGACAAATACGATGTTGACAAGCTCGAAGTCCTGCCCCGCATACAGGAAAGAGTGGACAAAGCCGTCACCGACAGACTTCTCTATGATATGCGCGGACACGGTGTGCCTGTCATAAAGGAAAAAAGGATACGCCTCACTAATACCAACTGGCGCTATATGCTGCTGCCCGCATGGTTTATGACCTATAAATACAATGGCAAGGTCTATACCTTTGCACTCAACGGACAGACATCCAAGGTAGCAGGGCGATATCCCATATCCCCGGCAAAGGTGTTTTCCATGGCAGCCATTATCGTTGCTGTAATAACAGGGATCGGGATACTTTTCGGAGGTGTGATATGATGAACAGCATCAGAAAGCGCCTTTCGGATATATCGGTGCTGCGCGTGATATGCGCCTGCCTTTTCGCAGCAGCAGCTATAATGATATACAGCCCCGCTTGCCACGCAGAGGAAAACGGAAAAGTATTCATAGAGGATAACTGGGATCTCTATACCGATGATACATACTATTATATCCTTTCCGAGCTGCAGAAGGCTGCGGATGAAACAGGCTGGAACTTCGGCATCTACACCACCGAGGAATTTGACTATGACCCGGAACGCTACGGAGAGAACACCGCCTATACCATGGCAGGAAGAAAGGCAGAGGAGATATACGACAATGCCTTCGGCAGGGATTCATCGGGAATGCTCTTCTTCTGTGATATCGGTTACAGATATGTGGTAGTTGCCGGCGATGCGGAGAACTACATAAGCGGAAAAAGGCTCAACAATATGCTCTCATCCATGAAGGATGAGTTCTTTGACCACGATGACAGGGGCTGTGCAATGGTCTTCATACACAGCACTCTCGATTATTACCGAAAAGGTCCCGGCAGTACGGATATAACCACGATGACTGTCGTCATTCCGCTTCTGGCAGGCTTGCTCATAGCGGCTATCGCCTGCGCTGTGGCGGTCCACAGCTATAAGAGCATCCCAAAGCCCGATACACAGCCATATCTTGACCCGGGCAGCCTTGATATATACCACCGCGAGAACAATCTGGTACATACCTCGTCGTATACATATACAAGAGAATCCAGCAGCGGCGGAGGCACCCATTCGGGCGGCTTCTCGGGAGGCCATCACGGCGGCGGCGGTTTCGGAGGTCACAGATGACCTTTTGCTGTATCGCAACTAAATGAATAAAGCCATGATATCCGGTACGATAACCAGATATCATGGCTCATTTTTTTGATCATTGCCTTAAATAATCCATGATAGTGTCTTTTTTCATCACACAGAAGGCAGCTATCACAACGAGACAAACCAGTATTATGGCGATCCTGACATTTCCGTAGGTGTTCTCTGCACCCGGTTCATCGACTATCATGTAAGAGGGAGATCTTGGATCCACCTTGATGGAAATATAGTCTCC
>JAFPYQ010000330.1 GCA_017394475.1 Oscillospiraceae bacterium
AGATAAAAGACATTTTGTCCTACATATATCATCTGCCTGCAGAGCACAGACAGCCTATGAGCATTTTCTGGATGCTCTGTGCGGTACACGGGCTGACACTTGCCCTTACAGAAAAGCTTTCACCCGAAGACAAGGCATTTCTCTGTACGCAGTACGGAGCAGATTTCAAGCGCTGGGAAAGGCTTCCTGCACAGGAACAGGTATACAAAAAACTTAAAAAAGCAAAATAAAAGGGGACGGTGACCGTCCCCTTGATTTTTTACAGCTTCCAGAGCTCCTCGGCATACTGTCTTACAGTCCTGTCGGAGGAGAATTTGCCTGCATTTGCGATATTCATCCAGCACTTCTTTCCGAATACGTTCCTGTTCTTGTAATCATAGAGAGCACGCAGCTTTGTATCCACATAGCCCTCCAGGTCTGTGAGCAGGAAATAGTTGTCGGGCTTATGCCATGAGCAGCCGTTGACGAGGGAGTTATAGAGCTCACCGAACATGCCGGTGTCACCATCGGAGAAGGTGAAGTTCACAAGGGTATCTACTATCCTGTGTACTCTGTTGTTCTTCTCGTAGATCTTCACTCTCGGGTTGTATGTGGGACGAACAGCATCGAGTTCTTCAACTCTTGCGCCGAAGATATACTCGTTCTCCCAGCCTGCCTCCTCCACTATCTCCACATTTGCACCGTCATAGGTACCCAGAGTTACAGCACCGTTGAGCATGAACTTCATATTGCCCGTTCCGGATGCTTCAAGGCCTGCCGTGGATATCTGCTCGGATATATCTGCTGCGGGTATCAGCTTTTCGGCATAGGAAACATTGTAGTTCTGAACGAATATGACTTTGAGCTTGTCCTTAGTGTCGGGATCGTTGTTCACAAGCTTTGCGACCTCGTTGATATACTTGATTATGCCCTTTGCCCTGCGGTAAGCGGGTGCAGCCTTTGCGCCGAAGATAAAGCAGGTAGGCTGGAGATCGGGCAGCTTCTTCTCCTTGATCTGATAATAGAGATCCATGATGGAGAATGCATTGAGCAGCTGTCTCTTGTATTCGTGGAGCCTCTTTACCTGAATGTCAAAGCACCAGTCGGGGGATACATCGATGCCCTCGTGTTCTTTGAGGTACTTGCAAAGCTGTACCTTCTTCTCGTGTTTTATCTTGTTGAAACGCTCTATCACGGATGGATCATCCACATATTTCTTGAGCTCGGAGAGCCTGTCGAGATCGCACTGCCAACCATCGCCTATCTTTTCGGTGATAAGTGCGGAGAGCTCGGGGTTGCAAAGACCTATCCAGCGCCTCGGAGTGATACCGTTGGTCTTGTTCTGGAAACGGTCGGGGAATATCTCATACCAGTCATGGAGAACGCTGTTTTTGAGTATATCCGTATGGAGCTGCGCAACGCCGTTTGTGTGAGCTGTACCGAAGATAGCCATTCTTGCCATGTGGATAAGATCGCCGTCGATGATCCTCTTGGCATTTATCTGACCCTCATCCTGACCGATGGAAACAAGATATTTCCTCAGATGAGCATCTATCATGGTGATTATCTCGTAGATAGTGGGCACAACGCTCTTGAACAGAGGGATATACCACTTCTCGAGAGCCTCACCGAGAACGGTGTGGTTTGTATAGTTGAAGGTCTTCTGTGCGATGTCAAAAGCATCGGCAAAAGCAAAGCCCTCCTTGAACATGAGTATCCTTATGAGTTCCGGGATAGCTACTGTGGGGTGGGTGTCATTGAGCTGAACGGCATAGCTTTCCGCAAAGTGAGAGAAATCATCGCCGTACTTACTCTTGTAGCGCCTTACGATATCCTGAACGGATGCGCTTACGAAGAAATACTGCTGCTTTAAGCGCAGTCTTCTGCCCTTGTCGGTATTGTCGTTAGGGTACAGCACATCATTTATCGCATCAGCATCTATAGTGGACTGCCATGCACCGTTGTAGTCCTGGTCGTCGAACTTCTTGAAGTCAAAGCCCGTAAGGCTCTCTGCCTGCCACAGCCTCAGGGTATTTACAGCCTTTCTCTTGTAGCCGATTATGGGAGTATCATAGGGGACAGCCTTTACAGCGCCGTCTGCAAATTCCACAACTACTGCATCATTATCAGCGCGCACGCTCCATGCATCACCCAGATCGAGCCAGGAATCAGCGGATTCTGTCTGGAAACCGTTGGATATGCCCTGCTTGAAAAGGCCGTACTTATAACGGATGCCATAACCATTGAGGGGGATATCGCAGGCAGCAGCCGAATCAAGGAAGCAGGCAGCAAGTCTGCCGAGACCGCCGTTTCCAAGAGCAGCATCCTCTATCTCTTCAAGGCATGCGATGTCCAGACCGTTTTCGGAGAATATCTCCTTTGCCTCATCGAGGAGCTCTGCGCAGTAGAGATTGTTGTACACAGCTCTGCCCATGAGGAACTCAGCAGAAAGATAGTAAGCCCTGCGC
>JAFPYQ010000331.1 GCA_017394475.1 Oscillospiraceae bacterium
CCATGAATGCCGCAGCTCCCGCTCCTATGGCAATATAGAGCCGTATATCGGTGGTCTCGGTCTCGATCAGTGTGAAGCTGCTGCCGTTCTGTTCAAATACCAGGTATCTGCCGTCCTTCTCAAAGGTGATATTCTCTCCGTTTACTATGAGCTGCGGTCGCTTGGTCGTGGACAGATATCTGATCATATGGCTCTCGTCATCAGGCAAAGTCACTGTCCATTCAAGGCCGTTCTGCTCTGCAGTGAGCTCTGCTGTGTCATCGAAATACCCTTCTGCCAGGAACACGGGATGTTCCCCTGCCGATGCTATGGTGGTGATGAGCTTATCATACTGAGCACGGATCATCCTTGAAAAGCGTATATCGGTCTTGTCAAAATCCTCCCATTTGCCGTAGCAGCCTTCGCGCAAAGGTACCTGCGGTATATCCTTCTCGGGTATGCTGCCGCCGTAGCCTAATATATATGAGCAAACAGTGTCGGTTATGGATCCGTCCTCGTCTGTCACTGCAAAGAGAAGCTCAATATGCCTGAAATCCGCAGGAGTATCATCGGAGAGGATGAACTCATCATAGGAGAGCGGCGTCGCTTTTCCCTTGTAGCTGATGCCGTCTATACCGCCAAGACCGGACTCATCCTCAACAAAGAAATTGTCCCTCTGCTCGCCGTCCGCAGATCCTGCGATAAGCCCTGTGTATTCATTTCCGGCGGTGATCTCGGCATAGGAGCGGCAGCCCTGTATGTCATGACCGCTGCCTGTGATGCCGCCTATATAGCTTGAACCCGAAAGGGAGCAGTAAGCACTGTTCTTTATCAGAGCCGCCGCGGATCTACCTGCGATGCCCCCTACATATCCACCGTCGGTGGAGCCTATGGTGCCGTAGGAAACGGAGCTGAACACCGCCCCTGTCTCCATATTGCCCACTATACCGCCTGCTCCGTCGCGCTTTGAGGTTATGAGCCCCTTGTTGGTGCAGCTGCGGATGACGGTCTTTTCGGTGTAGAGAAAATCTGTGGTAAGGTTCTGCGGTATCTGGAGATCGCCCTCGGGGTCAAGGCGATTGTCAACGCCCATAGTCCCCGCAATACCGCCGATGTTCACATCGCCTTCAACTTTTCCCATATTCATACAGGAAACGGTCTTTCCCATAGACTGCCCCGCGCTGTCCTCGGTGGAAATATCCTCGGTGTAGTCAGCGATGTCCGTGGAGGTGGACTTTATGTCATCCACCATATCAAGGATTATATCGGAAACGCGGTCAAGCCTGCTGTTGATCAGACTTATATCAGCGGATATCGCATCCACAGCAGCTCCGCCTGTGCTCCCCAGTCTGTCCGCCGCCGTCAGGAGATCCCCTGCCAGCGCCTTTATATTGTCACGCTTGCCAATTATTTCATCCCCTGCACCCGTGAATACCAGCTCTGCCTTCTGTGAAAAATAATCGTTGATATCGTGAGATATGCTCAGTGCCTCTTTTAAAACGGATGTGCCCGTGCTGCCGTTATCCGATGCCTTCACAGCCATGTATACCGCATCGATAAGCTTAGCATCCCCTTCATCCAGGAAATCCCATGCAGCCTGTATCCTGCTGATGATATCTCCTGCGGGACTGTTCACATCCCCTGCGTTCTTCATGGCACTGTCCAGATAGTCCACCATGTCGTAGATGAGATCCATATTCTGATAGAAAACAGAATCCGATAGGTGTATGCGGCTGTTTATGATAACAGGGTCGGATGTGCGTTCAAAATCAAGGGTGGCGAGCACATCCGCAATGCTCTGTTCCATCCCTATGAGCGCTGAGAATGCCTCATCGGTGATGATGGAAGAAACGCCATCCACCACATCTGCGAATCTGTCGATGACAGCCGACAGCCTGCCCTCAGGGTCAAGATCGGATATCTCGCCGATGAGCTGCTTGTACTGCTCCCAGTCTATCTCATCGGTATTGCCGTTTCTTATCTTATCGGAAAGTTCCTTTAAGGTCTGATGCTTTTGCCTCAGCTTATCTGACAGCTCCCGTGCTCTCCTTGAAAGGTCTGACAGGGCGGATGACAGCTCTCTTATCCGCTGTTCATTCCTGCTCGCCGCATCCTTTGCATCGGAGGTTATATCATACTTTGCATTCTCAAGGCTCCTGTCAAGCTCTGCGGACAGCTCCGCTGCACGGGTGGAAAGCTCGTTGAAGGCGGTTATGGCGTTGTTCACAGCGGTGTCTATCTCATCTATCTTAGCCCTCAGTTCCTCGGGAGTGCCCATAAAGCCTTTCAGACTGCTGATGGCTGCGGAGATATCATCGGAGGTGAGCTTCAGCTTGTCGGATATGGCGTCAAGATCATCGAGGATGGGCTTTATGGTATTGAGAGCTTCATCGGTCTCGCCCAC
>JAFPYQ010000332.1 GCA_017394475.1 Oscillospiraceae bacterium
AAAGGTGGGCGTTGAAGCACCGTATATCCTTTGTCCACACTCCATGTCGGGGATAGAGGCGATCCTCTGGGCGCAGAAATACCCTTATGAGGTGGAAGCGATCGTCGGACTGGATATGAGTACCCCGAAGGGCTTTACCGAAGAGGAGCTTGCAGATGGCAGAAAGACAATGATCGCTCTCTATACATTCCTCAGAGAATCTGGACTTGGACGACTTGTGCTGACTGACAGCACGTTTCCGGATCACTATGACCAGCACGAAAGGGAAATCTACAAGGCTTTGACATTCAGAAATTTTGCCAACAAAAACGTTGAAGATGAGATAACACATCTTGCAGATGCTATCGAGGAGATCAACTCTGCCGACAAGCCCGACATTCCGACCCTGATGTTCTTGTCCGACGGCAAGGAGACAGGCGGTCAGATGTGGATAGACGCAATGCACGACTACGCCGATGGTCTTACAAATGCACAGGTGATAGAGCTTGACTGCGGTCATATGGTAACTACGGAAAAGCCTGATGAGATAGCCGAGGCTATGAGAGAATTTATCGCAGTGCTTGACAAATGACCATAGCCTATTGGTATACCCGATTTCCGTTCCGCATAAGTCGCTATCGGAATTATGGAGCGTTCCACGACAGGCAGATACCCAAAAGGCACACACTACCCGTAAGCGTTCTCTCTGAGCTTTCAGAGAGAGCTTTTTTCAGAATATCCTTAGTTATATTGTGCGGAGTGTCCGATCTGCAGCCCGGTACTTCATTTTCCGGGATACTTTAACTAAGCCATCTGGCAAGACCCGTCTCCGTGATTTTATACTTGATTATTTTCTTTTGTTGTGGTAAAATGTATATATCGGTCTTATAAACTATATCAGAAACATTTTTGCTATGAAAAAGATCATTAAAACAATACTCTATATTATAGCTTTGGCAGCTGTCTTTGTACTTGTATATGTTCTGTCTTCATCTCATGAGGTAACGAATACCGTGGTGAAGATCGGAAAGATTATCTTTTTTACAGTGGTGTTTGGGATATTGTTTTATTTGGGGATGAAATACGGCGGCGATGACTGATACCGTGACTAATGCGATGCTGTGATAATATATGTATCGGTCTCATATATGTGACAATTTTGCTATGAATAAGAACATAAAAATAATACTCTGTATAATAGTTGCGATAGTAGTCTTTGCTATCATATTTGTCCTTCCTTCGTCCCCTGAGGCAGTGAGTCAAGCGTTTTATACCGGAGAGATCATCTTTATCATACTTGTAGCTCTGATAGCAGTCCTTGATTCGCTCTGTAAGTCGGATGGGGACAAAAATACCGCGGCAGATATCGGGAAGATCATCTTTTGCGCAGCGATCTTGATCATATGGAGCTATGTGGAGATGAAATACGGTCCCTTTGATGACTGATACCGTGACAAAGACTATAGTAAGGGTCGGAATATGGATAAACAGGAAATTCGCCGCAAGGCTTACGAAAATATAGAAAAAAGGCGTGCAGCCGCTCAGAGCGCTGCTCTGGAAAGGGAACGGGAAGTCACTGGGAAGTATCCCGAAATAGCCGAGTACCGTGCCGAGATGGCGCGCACCGCATCGGAGCTCACATCGGCGATAATCAGGCGCTCAAAGGACACATCTGCGGCAGTGGAGAGCATAAAGAACACAAATCAGGCGGCGGCAAAGGCCATAGCCGATACGCTGCGCGCTGCGGGGCTGCCCGAGGACTATCTCAGCATAAAATACTACTGCCCTGCCTGCCATGACAAAGGCTACACCGCAGACGGCGGCTTATGTGACTGCCTGCGCCGTGAGATAAGCAGGATCGCCGTGGATGAGCTGAACAGATCGGCTAATATCCCCTTTGCGGATTTTGAGCATTTCAACGTGTCCCTCCATGAGGGGGAAGTGTTCAAGGGCGTGAATGTCTGCAAGATCATCGGGAAGGCCTATGATACGGCAAGGGAATATGCGGAGAACTTTACCGTCAATTCCCCGAGCCTGCTGATGATAGGCAATTCGGGACTTGGCAAGACCCACCTTTCCATGGCCATAGCAAGGGAAGTCACCATCAAGGGCTACAGTGTGGTATACGGCTCTGCCATAAATCAGCTGCGCTCGCTGGATCAGGAGTTTTTCCGCGATAAGAAAAGCGACACCCTTGATGTCCTGCTGAACTGCGACCTGCTGATAATGGATGATCTGGGTTCGGAGTACAATCTGCCGTCAAGCGAGGCAAATCTCTACAACCTTATCAATTCAAGGATAAATTCCGGCAGGCCTATGATAATCAGCACCAATCTCGACCAGACATCGCTGCAGGACAAATATGACCAGCGCATCTGTTCAAGGCTGATGTTCAATTTCCGGCAGGTGGTATTTTTCGGCCAGGATGCACGCAAGAAGCTGGGCTCACGGGATAACGGCTGACAGGGACGGGATGCAGGAATGGAATATTTCATAAAAGGCAATGATATCATCCTTAAACGGGAAGATCTGGATCTGAGGCAGACCCTTGACTGCGGTCAGGCTTTCAGGTGGGAGGAGATACCCTCCGCCTATGAACAGACCTTCACGGGATATCGCGGCAAAATGCCCCTGACAGTATCCCAGGATCACGACAGGATCATATTCCATGACACATCCGAGGATGATCTCCGTGATATATGGGCGGGGTATTTCGACCTTGAAACGGACTATTCGGCACTCAAAGAGCGCTTTTCCGAGGATGAGCATCTGAAAAGGGCGATAGAGTTCGCTCCGGGCATACGCATACTAAGGCAGCTGCCGGAGGAAACTCTCATCTCATTCATTATTTCACAGAACAACAACATCCCCCGTATAAAGGGGATAATAAACAGGCTGTGTGAGATATACGGCGGCTTTCCCGAAATATCCGAGATGGGGGAGTCGGATGAAGATACACTGTCACCCCTCAGAGCGGGGTTCCGCACAAAGTATCTGCTGGACTGTGTACAAAAAGTCAACAGTGGTGAGGTATCCACGGACAGCATATACGATATGTCCCTTGAAGAAGGCTCTGAGTATCTCAAACAGATAAAGGGCGTAGGGGAGAAGGTGGCAAAGTGCGTTCTACTTTTCGGGTACCACAAAATGGATGCCTATCCCATAGATGTGTGGATAAAAAGAGTGAACGAGCAATACTATCCCCACGGGCTGCCCGGCTGCATAAAGGGCTTTGAGGGCGCTGCCCAGCAGTATCTGTTCTATTATATTCGTAGTAACGGCGTATAGAACGCCGACAGGTGATAACATGGCAGAAGATTTTTTGAAATACCTCACCTTTGAGGTGGCATCTCAGCTCTATGCCATAAGCATAGATAAAGTAAGGGAGATCATAACAGGCTGTGACTCCATAACCACCGTTCCCGGCTTTCCTCATTTTGCCAGGGGTATAATACATCTGCGCGGCAACGTGGTGCCTATAACCGACCTGCGCAGGCGCTTTCGTATCGAGGGCGATGTATCGGGTGACGGGTGCATCATAGTTACGGAATGTGAGGGCGCCCGTACCGAGCTTGTGGGCTTTGCCGCAGACAAGGTCAACGCCGTGCTGGATTTTGAGACAAGTGAGATAAAACAGCCCCCCACCCTTATCAGGGGAGCTGACTATATCAGCGGCATAATAAAGGTAAAGGGTCAGATCATACTTATACTCGATCCCATCCTGCTGCTCTCCCCGGGGGCACGGGCGGAGATAGAAAAGGCTCTTTCCGAAGGCAGCGGATCACTATGAGCCCGATCATAAATTCACTGTTTACATCATTTTCCCTCTACTCGCGGATACCCGTTCCCCAGACCGAGTGGAAGGAGGAAAACAGAAGGTATGTGCTGTCATTCTTCCCGCTGGTAGGGGCAGTTACGGGGGCTCTGGAATATCTGCTGTTCAGATCTTTCCCCCTTACATCACACGGGCTGCTGTATGCGGTGCTGTCTGCCGTTATCCCTGTGGTGATAACAGGCGGCATACATCTTGACGGGTTCTGCGATGTCAATGATGCCCTTGCATCCTACGCACCCCCGGAAAAGGCACTGGAGATAATGCACGATCCCCACATCGGGTCATTCGCCATAATAAGGCTGTGCCTGTATCTGCTGATGCAGTGTGCATTTTTCCACTCCCTTACACTGTGTGCAGACCCCGCAAAAGCCTGCCTTGTGGTGTGCGCCGGATATGTGCTGTCAAGGGCGCTCAGTGCGGTCTGCGTGTTCACCTTCAGGTGTGTGTCCAAGGGGATGCTGGAAACGGTGAACAACAGACGGAAGACGAATCTCGCCGTATCCGTGATATGGGCGGTGCTCTCATCTGCGCTGATGATATATATATCCCCTGCCTGCGGCGGTGCAGCCGTGCTGTGCTCTCTGGGGGTGGTGACTTACTACCGCCTTATGAGCTACAAGCGCTTCGGGGGGATAAACGGCGACCTTGCGGGATGGTTTTTGCAGATGTGTGAGATATTCATTCTCGGTGCAGCGGCGGTGATGGGATATTTCTATGGATAAGTATACCGGGCGTTGTCTGGAGCTTGCAAAAGAGGCAGCAGAGCGGGGAGAGATACCCGTGGGCGCTGTGGTGGTGCGGCTCTCCGACGGCAGGATAATAGGCGAGGGCAGCAATGAGTGTGAAGAAAAGCGGCTGCCGACGTTCCATGCGGAAATGAACGCCATAATCGCCGCCTGCCGCTTCAAGGGCGGCTGGCGGCTGGATGACTGTGTGCTATACACCTCCCTTGAACCCTGTGCCATGTGCGCGGGGGCAGCCCTCAATTCACATATCAAAACAGTGTATTTCGGTGCAAGGGACACATCCGGGAGAGGGGCATCGGCACTGCTGCGTTCTGCGGAATATCTGCGCGAGGACGAATGCAGCAGGATATTGAAGGATTTTTTCAGAAAGAGAAGAATGACAGTGGATAATATCAGACTTATTGAGGCAGTTTCAGACGATCAGCTCCGTACAGTGGCTGAGATAGCCGATGAGATATGGCATGAGCACTTCCCGAAGATAATAGGTGCGGGTCAGACCGATTACATGGTGGATAAATTCTGCACTTTTGAGGCGGAAAAGGAGAATATTGAAAAAGAGGGCTATATCTACTACAAGATCAAGAAGGGCGCGGATGATCTGGGATATACTGCCATAAAGCCCGACGGAGACAGGCTGTTCCTTTCAAAGTTATATCTGCGGCAGCAATACCGCGGAAAGGGCTATTCACGGCAGGTGCTGGAGCTGCATAGGAAATATGCCGCAGAGCATGGCTTCAGTGCGATATGGCTCACTGTAAACAGGGGCAATGACATCGCCATCAGGGCTTATGAGGGACTGGGCTTTGACAGGATAGGCAGCGGTGTTGCGGACATCGGCGGCGGATATGTTATGGATGACTATTATTTTGAGATAAAAGTATAAAAAGATGAGCCTGCGGTTTTCGCAGGCTCATCTTTGTTCGGGAAAACGGTGGGGGGATTAAGTAAGTTTTGTCAAAGCTATTTGTTTGTGCATAAATCGCTGGATTTGTGCTGATACTATGCTTTTTCGGAACGGTTATTTTGTGCGTTGGTGCGCTCCTGCGGAGCGTGGACTGCAGGCAGTCCTTTAGCCGCCGACATATAAACCGGT
>JAFPYQ010000333.1 GCA_017394475.1 Oscillospiraceae bacterium
CTTACCGAAAACAGTGAGGAATACAGACTGATAACCATAGATCAGGAAACGAAGTGATGATATGAAAAAGAAAAAAAGGAGGATCAGCGCCGTGGCAGAAACAAAGGCAGAGGAGATAAAGAAGGAAGATACCGCCTCTGAAACGGAAGAAACAGTCACTAAGGAAGAAAACAGCACGGCAGACACCGCAGAAAATACAGAGAACACAGCAGGTGGAGCGGCTGAAAAGCCCGCTGAGGAAGAAAAGAGCGAAAAAGAGCAGGAAGATCCCGCTAAGGAGATCGAAAAGCTCACAAAGCAGCTTGCTGATGAAAAAGAGCGTTATCTCAGGCTCGATGCCGAATACTACAATTTCAGGCAGCGCAGCGTGAAGGAGAAATCCGAGGCATACGAGAGCGCAGCAGCAGATGCCGCAAAGGAGATAATCTCCGTCATAGACAATTTTGAAAGGGCCATGGCTGCACAGTGCAGCGATGAGAACTTCAAAAAAGGCGTGGATATGATCTTCAAGCAGTACCTCGCCATACTCGACAAGTTAGGCATAAAGGAGATAGAGGCAGAGGGCAAGACCTTCGACCCCAACTTCCACAATGCAGTTACCAGTGTCGAGGATGAGAATTTAGGTGAAAACACCGTTGCAGCAGTCCTGCAGAAGGGCTACACCACAGCTTCGGGCAAGGTCATCAGACCCGCAATGGTCTCGGTGGCAAATCCGTAAAAAACAGAAAATCCAACACAGAAAGGATAGATATATATGAGCAAGATAATAGGTATAGACTTAGGTACAACAAATTCATGTGTAGCAGTTATGGAAGGCGGTTCCGCAGTTGTTATCGCCAATTCCGAGGGTGCAAGGACTACTCCTTCCGTAGTAGGCTTCACCAAGACCGGTGAAAGACTCGTAGGTCAGGTAGCAAAGCGTCAGGCTGTTACAAACGCAGAGAGGACCATCTCCTCCATCAAGCGCCACATGGGCTCTGATTACAAGGTAGAGATCGACGGCAAGAAGTACACTCCTCAGGAGATCTCCGCTATGATCCTCCAGAAGCTCAAGGCTGATGCAGAGAGCTATCTCGGCGAGACAGTAACAGAGGCTGTCATCACCGTTCCCGCATACTTCACCGATGCACAGCGTCAGGCTACAAAGGATGCAGGTCAGATCGCAGGCCTCAATGTAAAGAGAATAATCAACGAGCCCACAGCCGCAGCTCTTTCTTACGGCATAGACAAGGAACAGGATCAGACCGTTATGGTATATGACCTGGGCGGCGGTACATTCGATGTATCCATCATCGAGATGGGCGACGGCGTACAGGAAGTTAAGGCAACAGCCGGCAACAACCACTTAGGCGGCGATGACTTCGACCAGAGGGTCATCAACTGGATGATCTCCGAATTCAAGGCATCCGACGGAGTTGATCTCTCCGGCGACAAGATGGCTATGCAGAGACTCAAGGAAGCTGCTGAGAAGGCTAAGATAGAGCTCTCCTCCACTCCTTCCTCCTCCATAAACCTGCCCTACATCACTGCAGATGCAACAGGCCCCAAGCACATGGAGCTCACTCTCACAAAGGCTAAGTTCGATGAACTGACATCCGATCTCGTTGAGAGCACTATGGGTCCTGTCCGTCAGGCACTTTCCGATGCAGGCCTTTCACCTTCCGATATAAACAAGGTGCTCATGGTGGGCGGTTCTTCAAGAATACCCGCTGTTCAGGATGCAGTTAAGAAGTACATGGGCAAGGAACCCTTCAAGGGCATCAACCCCGATGAGTGCGTTGCCCTCGGTGCTGCTCTCCAGGGCGGTGTGTTCACAGGTGATGTAACAGGCATGGTACTCCGTGACGTTACTCCCCTTTCACTCGGTATCGAGACCGCAGGCGGCGTATGCACAAAGATGATCGAGCGCAACAAGGCTATCCCCATCAAGCATTCACAGGTATTCTCCACCTATGCCGACAACCAGACCGCTGTTGACATCAACGTTCTTCAGGGTGAGCGTGAATTCGCAAAGGACAACAAGCAGCTCGGCATGTTCAGACTCGACGGTATCGCTCCTGCTCCCAGAGGCGTTCCTCAGATCGAAGTAACATTCGACATCGACTCCAACGGTATCGTTCATGTATCCGCTAAGGATCTTGGCACCGGCAAGGAGCAGAACATCACCATCCAGTCCTCCACCAACATGTCCAAGGAGGATATCGACAAGGCTGTCAAGGAAGCTGAGAGATTTGCCGAGGAAGACAAGAAGCGCAAGGAAGAGGTAGATACAAAGAATCAGGCTGAATCCCTCGTATTCCAGTCCGAAAAGGCTCTCAAGGACTTCGGCGACAAGATCACCGATTCCGACAAGGCTCCCGTACAGGCTAAGATAGACGAGCTCAAGAAGGCTATCGAAAGCGGCGACACTGCTGATATGAAGGCTAAAACAGATGCTCTCCAGCAGGCTGTATACGAGCTTTCCAGCAAGGTATACCAGCAGTCAGCTCCCCAGGGTGACCCCAATGCAGCAGGTGCTCAGGGCTTTGACCCCAACGCAGCAGCAGGCATGAACGGCGGTGCAGCACAGGGCGGCAGGGATGACGGTTTCGTAGATGCCGATTACACTGACGTAAAGTAAATTTAATGATCTCATTAGCCGTCGGCCGCGTATCATGCGCTGTCGGCGGCATTGATGGATTTTTGGTTATGACAAATCTTGAAGAAATGAGCAATGCTTCATCCGATACGGGATATAACCGCATTCCCCCGAATTATTCCGACAGGCTCTCACGGAGTAGACGCGAAATCAGTTTCAGAAGCGACATAGACATCGAAACAGAGATGACTATCAGTTTCCTTGATGCCTGCAAGGGCGGAAAAAAGAATATAGAAGTAAATAAAAAAGAGTTCTGTACCGTATGCACCGGCTCGGGAAAAAATTTCGATGTCTGCCCCGACTGTAAAGGCACAGGTATCGAGAAAACCGTAAGAAAGGGTATATTCGGCAAAGAGAACATACCCTGCCAAAAATGCGGAGGGAGCAGAAAAATTGCCGTTTCTTCATGTCCCCGATGCAAAGGCTCCGGGAGCACGGAAGCTCTCTGCACCGTAGAGCTCAATATCCCTGCAGGCATAGATGACGGACAGACACTTGTAGTAAGAGGGCAGGGAAATGTCAATGTTGCAAACAGGTCTTACGGTGATCTTCGTGTTCTGATAAAAGTCACAGAACATCCTGTGTTCAGGCGGAACGAGTATGATATCCATGTAGATGTCCCCGTAAGCGAAGAACAATGCAGAAAAGGCGGACAGATCAAAGTTCCCTGTATCCACGGTGATATTATTATGTCCCTGCCGGAGAACACAAAATACAAAACGGTGTTCAGACTAAAGGGAAAAGGAATAATGAAGCTCAACCAAACTGAGCAGGGCGATGAATTTGTCAGGATCGTTGCCGCAGATTCCGCAAAATTTAACGAAAAATAATCGAGGTAAATATGGCTGAAAAACGTGATTTTTACGAGGTTCTTGGGATCAGTAAGGGAGCCTCCGACGATGAGATAAAAAAAGCCTATCGTGCGTGCGTAAAAAAATATCATCCCGACCTGCACCCCGATGACAAAGAGTGCGAGGAAAGGATGAAGGAGGTCAACGAGGCTTATGAGATCCTTTCCGATCCCGAAAAGAAACAGCGCTACGATCAGTTCGGCCATGCCGGAGTTGACCCCACCTACGGCGGCGGAGGCGGTTTCAGCGGTTTCTCAGGCGGGATCTCTCCGGAAGACCTGGGGGATATATTCGGCTCGTTCTTCGGCGGTTCCGGGTTCGGCTCCTCAACAAGGAGCAACCCCAACGCTCCCAGACGCGGACAGGATATACAGACAGAGGTCACCATCTCATTCATGGATGCCTGCAACGGTCGTTCCATGGATGTCCGCGTAAACCGCACAGAGCAGTGCGATATATGTAACGGTTCCGGTGCAGCTCCCGGTACATCTCCCGTATCCTGCGGTGAATGCGGCGGTACAGGTGTTACAAATACCGTACAGAGAAGCATTTTCGGCATGATGAACACACAGCGCCCCTGCGCACGCTGTGGAGGCAAGGGCAAGGTCGTTACCTCTCCCTGTTCAAAATGCCGCGGTACAGGCCGTGTCACCACGCAGAAGACAGTCACTGTCAATATCCCTGCAGGCATTGATGACGGACAGGTGCTCAAGGTACGCGGTCAGGGCAACTCGGGCATGAACGGCGGTGCAGCCGGCGATCTCCATGTAGTTATCAACGTCCGTGAAGACCCCATATTCGAGCGCGACGGCTACGATATAAACACGGAGATACCCATCACCTACATGCAGGCGGTCCTGGGCGATGAGATCGTTGTTCCCTGCATAGACGGCAAGGTGAAGTACACCATCCCCGAAGGCACACAGTCCGGCACTATATTCCGTCTCAGGGGCAAGGGTGTAAGGAAAATCAACCGCAGCGACAGGGGCGACCAGTATGTCAAGGTCGTTGTGGAAGTTCCCAAGGGGCTCAACAAGACTCAGAAGGATCTGCTCAAAAAGTTTGAGGAATCTTTGAGCGAGCACAACTACCGCAACCGCAAGAG
Source organism: Oscillospiraceae bacterium (assembly GCA_017394475.1). GTDB lineage: Bacteria > Bacillota > Clostridia > Oscillospirales > Ruminococcaceae > Huintestinicola. The sequence continues at coordinate 4,595 of JAFPYQ010000333.1, forward strand.
CTTCTTTGATAAGATGAAGGATCTTCTCAACAGTGATATAGGCAAAAAGTGATAATAAAAGAAGTACAGAAAGCCTCTCTTTCTGTACTTCTTTTGTCTTCGAGTGCATCGGACGTATTCAGACAGTGATATCCTTACACGAACATTCTGTATCCGGTATCAATGAATACGGGGAACAATACAGCGCAGCACTTACCCTTTCGGATAAGTGCTGCGCTGCTGTCTATCGTGGGAGTTCATCATCTGCGGCCTTTGAAAGACCGCAGCGAATCAGCTTGATTCAGGCATCCTCGGATGTAACGTCGTCATCTGCTACAACAACTTCTACCGAGATGCTCTCTTCGGTCTCCTCTGTCTCCTCTTTTGCCTCTTCCTCTGCAGGCTCTTCTGCCTTCGGAGGTTCGGGCTTAACGAGCTTTGCACCGCACTTGCCGCAGTAATCATACTCGGAGGAGATCTCTGCGCCGCATTCCTGGCATATTACTACGCCCTTTAAGAATCTTACCTGTGTCCTGATATCCTCGATGTTCTTCTCCTTCTCGAGAGCGCTCTTAACGAGTGCGCCGAGCTCATCAGCGGGATCAAGCTCCTCGATAACTTCATAGTTCTTCTTGTTGGTCTCATAGAACTTCTTGCCTATCTCGGAATAGAGATTGTCAAGAGCCTTCTGCTCGGAAGCTGCCTTATATGTGAGCTTGATGACCTCGGAACCATTCTTGGTCCTGTCGGATACGTCCTTGCCTGCTGATGTGATGTTTTCTACAAATTTTTCAAACATTTCGTTTTCCTCCATATTCATTATTGTATCAGTAAATACCTTCATTTCGGATGCTACATTGTCCGCAACCTTATCAATCTCCGAGCATACCTGCTCAATAAGATCATCAAGCATTTTCAACCCTCCGTTCGTTAACAATGGGTCGTTTGTAATCAATGATTATATTATACATTGTAAACGACCATTTGTCAATAAACAGGGGCGTTTTTTCATTAAACTTTGATTTTTCTAATGTTTTTCTAATCTTTACAGTGGATAATAAGAAGCAGAAAAGCCGTACAGACCAAGCACAAAACGCCTCGGGAGCGCATCCCGGGGCGTTGGTCACATGTCATACTATTCAGTGTATCATTAAAACAGATCTGATACTGTTCTCCGTTGTACTCAAGTGCTGTACGGCTTGTCACATCCTCATAAAGGTGCGCACCAGAAGGAAGCCTATGACCAGCAGCCAGGGCACGGAGGTGAACAGATAGCTCCATGTACGCTTGTCGGAATACTCGCTGTTCTCTATGAGCTTTCTGCGCTGACCGAAGAATCTTATGGCGATAGCCACTGCACCGATAAGGCAGGCTATCCTGAAAAATCCTATGACCATCATCACAGCGAACATGGATGAATACTGCTCCAGCATCTGCGACATCTCGCCTAATTTTGCCACATCCATCTTTTCCAGTACCGAGGTGTCCATATTAGACATCATTATCATAAGCACAGCGGACATGGAGTTGTTGAGGATATGGACAAGTATCGACGGTATCAGTGAGCCAGACCGCACTGCCATGAAGGCAAACACCAGTCCTATGGCGATGGCGGGGATGCACTGTTCAAAACGCTGATGGAACAGTCCGAACATCACTGCCGACATGATTATGCCGAACTTGTTGCCGTATTTCCTGAGCCCCTCCAGGAGCACTCCCCTGAATACCAGTTCCTCCAGTATAGGACCTATTACGCACACATAGGAGTAGACGAGTATATCCAGCCACAGCGGATTATCCGATGCAAATGATTTGAGTATTGAGGTATCGAGCTGTGAGTATTCATCGCCCTTGCCCATGATCAGAGCCACTATGCCCGCGATCACAAGGGTCAGGAAGGTGGCAGGGATGCCTATGCCGAAGGAAAGAGCATTGAATTTCACAAAATCCTTCACATCAAAGCCCTTGAAAGTGAGCTTGCTCTTAAGGTCTGTATGGGTTATGGCAATACCAACTACTACCGCCGCGATATCGCCTATTATACAGAACAGGTAGGAGCGCATGGCGGTAAGGTACTTATCCGCATAGAAGACTTCCTGCCCCTGCTCGATGCTTGCCTTGTCAAATCCGCCGGCTATGAGCCCGGAGCAGATATACATCATCAGGTTGTTCACCAGATTGAACAGGCATATCAGCGCTATCATGATGAGCGACAGCTTGAAATAGTATTTCCGCAGGCTCTTCTTTTCGTTATCGTCCGGTATCATATCAGTTGTTATATCCATGTTCTCTCCGATACTCATGATGTGATCTCTTCGATGACCACAGGTCTTCTTTCGGGGCGTGACGGGCTTATGGAGACCGTCTGTTCAAATTCTGCGCCTATCTGC
>JAFPYQ010000334.1 GCA_017394475.1 Oscillospiraceae bacterium
GGTGGGGGAGATGAAAGTCCGCCCGATGTACTTGTTTTTTATCAGCCCTATGCCGTATGGTATCCCGGAACGGCGGGAAAAGCCCAGTGCCGCATCAAGTCCCGAATCAGGGACGCCTATGACGATATCCGCATCCGCAGGGCAGCACTCTGCCAGTATCTCCCCCGCCTTTATGCGTGAGGAATGTACCGATACGCCGTCAATGTATGAATCGGGACGGGCAAAGTATATATATTCAAAGATACAAATTTTTTTGGGAGCCTTTTGACAGTGTTCTGTCCTTGACTCTATGCCGTCCTTGTTGAACACAAGTATCTCGCCCGGGGCGATGTCCCTGATGAACTTCCCCCCTGCGGATGTGATGCCGCAGCTTTCCGAGGATACCACATAGGAGCCGTCGGGCAGCTCTCCGCAGCAAAGGGGTCTGAATCCGTGGGGATCCCTTGCTGCTATGAGCTTGGTAGGTGACACTATCACCAGTGAATATGCCCCTTCTATGGTGTCCATGGCGGCGGATACCGCATCCTCTATGGAAGCTGTGGTGAGCCGCTTTCGCGTGATGATGTACGCTATTATCTCCGTATCGGATGTGGTATGGAATATGGCGCCCGACATTTCAAGCTCCCGCCGCAGCTTCTGTGCATTGGAAAGATTGCCGTTGTGGGCGATGGCCATGCGCCCCTTGCTGTGATTTACCACTATGGGCTGAGCATTGCGCCGCTCATTGCCCCCTGTGGTGGAGTATCTGACATGGCCTGCGGCGATGTTCCCACGGGGCATCTGTGAAAGTACATCGGGTGTGAACACATCACCTACTAACCCTGTGTCCCTGTGGGCGGTTATGACGCCGTCGTCGCACACTGCTATGCCGCAGCTCTCCTGCCCTCTGTGCTGCAGGGCATACAGCCCGTAATACACTGTCTCCGCCAGATCACGGGGAACGGTGGAGTATATGCCGTATACCCCGCATTCTTCATGTATGCTCATGATATGTTCCCCGAAAGATACTCATTTACTTCCTTTGCACAGTCCCGTCCCTCTTTTATCGCCCATACCACAAGGGACTGCCCGCGGTGTGCATCTCCTGCGGTGAACAGCTTTCCGTCATTTACCCGATAATGTCCCGCCTCGGTGGCTATGCTCCCTCGCTGTGTACGCTTTGCACCGAATGCATTCGTCAGGTTTTCCTGTGCTCCCACAAATCCCGCTGCGATGAGTACCAGCTCTGCGGGGATGATCTCCTCACTGCCTTCTATCTGTTCCGGTCTGCCGTGCTCAAAGGTGAGGCTCACGGTCTCCACGGCTCTGAGCTTGTTGTCCTCATCTGCGATGAATCTTCTGACTGTCTTCTGATACACTCTGGGGTCGCGGCCGAACACCGCAATGCTTTCTTCCTGTCCGTAATCTGTCTTTAAGACCTTTGGCCATTCGGGCCATGGATTGTTCGGTGTCCTCTGCTCGGGGGGCTTTGGCATCATTTCAAGCTGTGTCACCGATCTGCAGCCCTGTCTTATACAGGTGGCAGCGCAGTCATTTCCAGTGTCGCCGCCGCCTATGATGATAACGTTCTTGTATTTTGCACTGATATAGTCACCGTCGGAGATATCCGTCCTCATAAGGCTCTTGGTGGCAGCTTTCAGGAAATCCACCGCAAAGTATATCCCATCTGCCTCACGTCCCTCTGCCTTTATGTCACGGGGAACGGTGGAGCCGCAGCAGAGCACTGCCGCATCATATCCGGAAAGTATCTCATCCGCAGGGATATCCCTGCCGATCTCGGTGCCGCATACAAAGGTTATGCCTTCCTCTTCAAGGAGATGTATGCGCCGCAGGACTATGTCCTTTTCAAGCTTCATATTGGGGATGCCGTACATCAGCAGTCCCCCGGGGCGGTCTTCCCTTTCATACACTGTCACCGTGTGACCGTATCGGTTGAGCATCTGTGCACAGGCGAGCCCCGAAGGTCCCGACCCTATGACTGCCACCCTTTTCCCTGTGCGCTCCACGGGGGGGACTGCCTTTATATACCCTGTCTCAAATGCCCTTTCGATGACGGACAGCTCGTTGTCCCTCACCGTCACAGCCTTGCCGTCGAGGCCGTTGGTGCATGCCTTTTCGCAGAGTGCAGGGCATACACGCCCTGTAAACTCGGGGAATGAGCTGGTGAGCAGGAGCCTGTCAGCGGCTTCGTTCCACATCCCCCGTGCGATGAGCTCGTTCCATTCCGGGCAGAGATTGCCCAGCGGGCATCCTGCGAACATACCGTTCAGCATCACCCCTGCCTGGCAGAAGGGAACACCGCAGTTCATGCACCGTGCGGCCTGTTCACGGCGTTTATCCTCATCAAGAGGTGTGTGAAGACCCTTGTAGTTATTTATCCTGTCAAGCGGTTTTACATCAAAGTTGTCAAGCCTGTCATAACGCATGAATCCGTCTTTCATCACATCACCTTCTTTTTGAGAGCCTCAAAGGCCATTATCTGTGCTGTCCGGATATCATATCCGTCATCGGTGAAGCCCTGTGTCAGTTCAAGTATCTTCTTGTAATCGTGGGGTATCACCTTTTTGAACCTGGGGAGATATTCCTCGAATTTTTCCAGTATCTCCCTTGCAAGGGGCGAGCCTGTATATGTAAGATGCTCCTGTATCAGTGAATGGAGCTTTGCCACATCCGCAGCATCCTCCACATGATAGTATCCCACCAGTGAACGGTTGAGCTTTGTGTAGAGGTCGTTTTCGGTGTCGAGCACATAGGCGGTGCCGCCGCTCATGCCCGCTGCGAAATTCTTGCCCACATTGCCCAGGATCACCGCCGTGCCGCCTGTCATATACTCGCAGCCGTGGTCTCCCGTCCCTTCTGCCACCACCTCGGCGCCCGAGTTCCTGACGCAGAATCTCTCACCTGCAATGCCGTTTATGAACGCCTTTCCCGAGGTGGCTCCGAAAAGTGCCACATTGCCGATGATGATGTTATTATGGGGAACGAGTTTGCTGTCCTTCGGCGGGAATACTGCAAGAGTACCGCCCGACAGTCCCTTTCCGAAATAGTCGTTGGAATCCCCTTCAAGGCTTATGGTGAGGCCGTGGGGGATGAATGCCCCGAAGGACTGTCCGCCGCTGCCCGCTGTGTGGATGGTGATACTGTCAGCAGCGGTCATATCATGCTGTGTCATATATGAGCCCAGCAGCGTTCCGAAGGTGCGGTCAAGATTGGTGACATTCACTGTGATGTCCTTCTGTCCCGAAGCCACTGCGGGGATGAGCACTCTCTCATCTATGGTCTTTTCAAGGCCGAAGTCAAAGCTGATGCCCTTTTCATGATGCACTGCA
>JAFPYQ010000335.1 GCA_017394475.1 Oscillospiraceae bacterium
CCCCCGTCAATTTTAGTTTTAACAGCGGGATATATTTTATTCATATTCAAATCTCCACCCTAATGCATTGCAATAATATTGTATACTGTCAAAATTTCCGTTTTCCATCGTATAACGGCGATTAAAATCCCTATAGTAATCATTATACGCATTTTGATTGGATAAGTCAAGCCTTTTGCCTTTTTCAACAGACATTTTGTAAATAATGCCATTGTGACCTGCGGCTATTATCGATTTAACTTGTGGACAATTGTTAAGAAGCGCAAAATCCTCAAAGCTAAAAGTATCATTATTTCCGTGATTGTGAATAACTATGAAACTGTTATCGCTTGCTTTCGGGATGATTATCTCGCCGCCTGTTTCACCTGGTCTCATAAAATCGCATATCATTTTGCCATTCCTTGAATCTAGTATAGCAACGTTTTCAAACAAAGTCCCATCGTTTTCTTTTATGCATTTGCGTGCCGTTTCCACAGCTCTCCTATCACCTAACCATGAATCGGTAAGCCCTTTGTATTTCTTTGCGTAGTCCTTGTTGTCTATCGCAGGGTAATTAACGCTAAAGTCTGATGTAACCCCAGGCGTTGTCCGAATAAGTGCTTTCCTCTCGCTCCAAACCGTCTTCATACTCTTGCTGCGGTCATACCCATACACCTGCGTGCGGTCATTGTGCATCCCGAGACCGTGCTCCTTCGAGTAGTCCTTGTACTTGTCCTTGTACTCCCTCAGCTTCTTGGAAGCATCCTTCAGGCCTTCCTCGTCACCAGCCTCCTGCAGCATCATGCACTCCCGCTTCTGCGAGCGTATCTGCAATAATCATCATCGGCTCCCAGCAAAGGCGGCCTGATGGCACCAAAAGGAATTGAAATGAACTATACACTTCACTATACATCGCCCTTCGGCGGCATAACTCTTGCAAGCGACGGAGAAGCCCTCACCGGCCTGTGGTTCGACGGGCAGCGATATTTCCCGAACCTGTATGGCAATGAAACCGGCAAAAACAGTCTGCCGGTATTTGTGCAGACAAAAGAGTGGCTCGATATATATTTCACGGGGCGTGATCCCGGTTTTACCCCTCCCATAAAGCTGTTGACCACACAATTCCGCAGGGAGGTCTGTGAGATCATGCTCACTATCCCATTTGGCAGTACATCTACATATGGTGAGATCGCGGCTATCATATCGGAGAGACGGGGAGGCGAAAAAATGTCCGCACAAGCTGTGGGAGGTGCTGTAGGTCACAACCCCATATCCCTTATCATACCATGCCATCGGGTCATAGGCAACGACGGCAGCCTGACCGGATATGCAGGCGGGACGGAGTTGAAAAGAAAGCTGCTCAAAATGGAAGGAGCAGCTTTTAAGAACGGTGATGATGTATGATCTTATGTGTATGGGGTACAGTGATATTCACCACTGTTGAAAAGATTTTTTGCGGATGGATCATCATGGTGCCCATACGCATTTGTTTTACATAAACGTTTTTAGGCGCTCAAAATATTCGGCAAGCAGCTTGCTTATCTTGTCGGGATCGTCGGTCATGCCGCGGTGTACCCACAGTGCCGCCACATTCAGTATCGCACCTATATTGAAAGCCATGAGATAGTCCTTATCGAGCCCTTCAAAAAGCGGTATGGACGGATTTGACTGCGAAAGACGCTCACTTCTTATACTTGGCAGATATTCATTTGTGCACTGCAGTATGATGTATGACATACCGTTTTGGTCAAGGAGCATGAGGAGCTCCTTGTTCTTTTCAAGATAACGGAACTCCGCTTTAAGGATATCTTCATGTGCGTTGTTCACCACATCGAAATACTCGCCCAGTCTGCGCTTTATCAAAGAGCGCAGAACATCTTCCTTTGATGTGAAGTTGCGGTAGAACGTCTTTTTTGCCAGGCGCGCCTCCAGGATTATCTGCTTTACGGTTATCTCCTTGTAGGGGTATTTCCGCATGAGGGTGAGCAGAGCTTCGGTTATCTCATTCTGTGAACGTATGGCAGAGGGATTTGTGGAATCTGTCATGGTCTTCTCCTTATAAAAGTGACACACATCCGCAAGATGGTGTATCTTTTGCATATCGTATTGACATCTGCGGACTTTTATTATATTATACTATACAAAGAAAGAGAAAGCAAGACCGTTAACTCCCATTTTTTGTTTTGAAGTACAGTGAGCGGCGTCGGTCAGAATATGATACAAGGAGATCTGAAATGATGGAACTCAGAGACTTTATCCCGTCGGATGCGGGAACGATAATAAGCTGGACGGGGGATGAGACCGCTTTTCGCAAATGGTGTGCGGACAGATACGATCATTATCCCATAATGCCGCAGGATATGATCTCACAGTATGCCGGGGCATCGCAGAACGGACGCTTCTTCCCCTATACAGCCTGTGAGGACGGCATCCCCGTGGGTCACATGATAGTCAGATTCCCGAATGAGGACATGAGTACAGCGCGCTTCGGATTCGTCATAGTTGACCCGGGGAAAAGGGGACAGGGCATCGGCAGGAAAATGCTGGAGCTGGCTATAAGGATATCAGCCGAAAAATACGGGGCTCGGCAGGCGACTCTGGGAGTTTTTGCCAACAATGAGCCTGCTCACAGGTGCTATCTTGCGGCGGGCTTTACAGATGTTCCAAATGCGGAAAAGGAGTGTTATCACATCTTCGGTGAAGACTGGCTCTGCACGGAAATGAAATGCGATCTCTGATAAGATCGGGATAGAAAGGATCATCATGAAAAGCTTCAATGATATCGGGATAGGAAAAGAACTTGACAGACAGCGTATCCGAAAACTGTTCATCATCGGGCTCATCGGGGGATGCATGACCTTTGCTGGGGACTGGATGCTGGGCTATGGCGTTTATGATGAAAGCCTCACGGGGATCAGGAGAAAGCTGTCGCAATACCTGACCCTTTCGGACGGACTGCTGTTCTGGTCGGCATTCCTGGGGCTCATTGGCATCTCGCTGGAAGGGCTTTGCTATTTCGGGATATACAGGTTAATAGCATCAGGCAGCGAAAAATATTCCCATGTGTTCCGCAGCGGTGTATTCGGGTATATGCTGTTCGCACCCTGCGGTGTCCATGTCCCATGCCTGTCCACGGTGTTCTTTTAAAAGCATATGACGGAACAGGCGCCGGATGTGGCCTATGATCTCACCATAAGGTTCGGGATGTACTTTCTACTGCCCGGCATAATACTGTTCTTTATCTCCTTTTTTATAATGAGCATATCCCAGATAACGGCATTTGCCAAAGGGCTCACACCATATCCTAAATGGTGCTGGATATTCTCTCTGCCGGTGGGGATGGCGGTGACCATGCTTCTCAAATTCACTGGGAACCATGCGGTATCCAACGGGCTTACTGCCGCATGGATAAGCATAGGCAATATCTGGATGTTTGGCGGTCTGCTCATTACCATGAAGTATGCCGAGGATAAAATGCTCAGTGCAAAGGCGGCTGCATAAAACAAGACCCGCAGGATCATCATGGATCTGCGGGTCTTATGGTGCCGGTGGCGGGGGTCGAACCCGCACGGTATTGCTACCAACGGATTTTGAGTCCGTCACGTCTGCCAATTCCATCACACCGGCAATTGGTCATTTTGACAAATACAAATTTGAACATTTTTCGATCTGTCACCCGGATGAGGGGAAACGGAAGGAAATGGATCTTATCAAAAAAGCCCCCAAAGGGCTTTGATCGACATATGGTGCGCCCGACAGGACTTGAACCTGCACGCTTTAGGCAATAGATCCTAAGTCTATCGTGTCTGCCAATTTCACCACGGGCGCATATATTCTGCGCAGTGACGGCTTTTAAGCGTAAAAGTAAAAAATGGCGTCCCCGGGCAGATTCGAACTGCCGGCCTTTCGCTTAGGAGGCGAACGCTCTATCCTGCTGAGCTACGGAGACATGATCTGTGCCTTGTATAAAGCACACAACTATAACAGTATAACACATTTCAGACGATATGTCAATAGTAAAATTATATAAATATTTTTCACTAAGATTGTGTGGTATTTTTTCCGAAAACTATTGACTTTTACCAAAAAATGTAGTAATATATAATCATCAACAGGGGGACAGAGAAAAGAGACCAAGGGTCCCGGCGGGAAGAGGGTGCTCCGGAAGGGGGCGGTGGTTTTCCCGGATGAGGAAGGGTCTCGGGTTTCCCGGGGTTGAAATTATCCTGAAAGTGAGGCGAGTCCAATGGCAGTAGAAGCACAGCAGTCGAGAGAGTTCCGCAGTGGGCTCGGCAAACGGTGAGCAAAAGGGAAGTATAAAGGCAGCGTGCTTTGAGCACCCACTTCCATACGAAGAATATATGCTTATGATCCGTTAGCTTGCAGCCCGAGGAGTTTTGGCAAAGGTGGTTGTAATGTCAAGCGGGTATTTTTATACCCTGATGACGATCACTTCGTTCCTGCTTTCGGTACTCTCGGATGACTTGCTTGCAGGGGTCCGACGGAGGGATTCCCAAGGTAACTGAGGCTTGTGCCTTGAACGTACACACTCTTTACCAGAGGTGATGTTTTATGAAAGGTTTTAAGTTGCTGATTATCTGATTTGACAGGGGTGAGTCCAACAGGCTGATTAATTTCGCCCACGGCTTTTGAGCGGGGCATAGGTTGAGTTAAATGTAAAGGACTGATTTCATATGTTCATCACAGTGAGAGTTTTGATCGAATTTTGATTAGACTGGAGTGAGTCCGAAAATAAACTGAGTTTTCCGAATCATTCGGACAGGTAGTTAAAATGCTCGTTAGAACGGAGCTGATCTTATGAAATCAAGAGGTTATCACGACCTGAATCTTTGATCGGTCCCTGCATTGCCTGAAAGCAGTGGCGGGGAGGATGGACACAGCCGAAGGGCTGAATAATTAGGAAGAGGTAATTTCCAATGGGCAGGTAAGGCTTTTTTAAAAGAAAGTTTCATCTACTTTAAAGGAGAAAAATCCCATGTACACTTTATGACCCGGGTCGAGGAGCCCGCAGGATGATATGTTATCCGCACAGTGTTTAAGGAGATAGTCCCATGGACAGTTGATAATCACCGTAGAATAACTTATCTTTTGAGGTGTATACCAATGTACTGATGTACTTTAACTTTAAGTCTTTTAAGCAATAGTTGAATTTTTAGTGTAGTGAGGATAATCCGATGCACATCTGAGTATGCGTTAAACGAAAGCATTTGATATACCGAAGATAAAGGAGTTAGTGTCCAATGGACAGGTAATGTGCACAAGAATGACCGAAAATCTATTTATGAGGTGTGTTCCGATGTACTGATAGGATCTTCCGATGATCGATATATTATATGTTTAAGAAAGGATATTCCAATGTACTGATCAACTGATATCGCAGTCAATGCTTTAAATAGAATTCCTGAATGCTACTTACGTTTTATGTAAAGGAGCGATCAACGCAGTAGGGTATTTGAAATTTATTAAAGCAGTATAAAGGACAAGGAGTGAGTCCACCCGAAACGCTATTTGGTCCGCGGTAAGGAGCGGACATAGGAAAGAATACTCAGTCAGCCGTCTACAGTCTGGACGGCTGGCTTTTTTATTTGGTAGAACAGGAAAAAATAGCCACGGGCTTAGTTTAGCCTGCCTCTTGACAATTTGTGAGAAATGTGTTAATATAATTAGGGGTGTTATGCAGATACGCCGATAAGTATTTGCCGCATTCTATTCACGATACATGCAAAATATGGGCTCATGGATGCACCGCATCCTTTGAGCCCGTCAGTAAAAGACATACAGGACAATGAATATAAAAAAAGTTTTAACTCTGATGATCTCGGCATTTATTGCCGTAAATATC
>JAFPYQ010000336.1 GCA_017394475.1 Oscillospiraceae bacterium
CAGGGATGAAGTCTTCAGGGGAGATGATCTCACCCTTGCGAACCCAGCGGCAGAGTGCCTCTGCACCCATGATCTCGCCTGTTTTGATATTCACCTTGGTCTGGTAGTATACCTTGAACTCCCTGTCGCGCAGTGCCTGGGGAAAGCGCTGCTGGACTCTCATTATCTTGTCACGGCGTATGCCCATGGATTCGTTGTAGAACACTATGTGTTCCTTGCCGCCGCTCTGTGCCGCCCTTGATGATGCAAGTATCTTGTTCATGATCTCCGAATGGGACTTCATGATGAACCCTTCGGGGAGGCGGTAAACACCCACGCTGGCAGATATGCTCACGCTGTCGCCGTTCTTGTCGTCATATATCACCTTTGCTTCGGTGAGGTATTCAAGGATATCGGAGAGCCTGTCCGCAGAACATATCACAGTGAAGTTGTCACCGCCCAGACGCACCAGTATGCCCTGATCATCGATCATCTGTTCAAGCTCGGCAAAATGGCGTTTGAGGACGATATCGGCGTTTTCCCTGCCGATCTCGTGATTGACCAGGGTAAAATGGCGCAGGTTGTAGTGTATCGCCACCTTGCCCCCCAGCACTCCGCTAATGTTCATCTTTTCAAGATAGCTCATCAGGCTGCGGGCGTTGCGGAAGCCTGCATCATCGAAATATGCCAGCTCCTCAACGATGTCGCGCAGGCGGTTGCGGCTCAGGAAGCTGAGAGTAGTGCGCATCACAAGATCGACTTCCGAAAGCTCCTCATCGGAAAGGGGCGGTTCATCCGGAGATATGTATGAAGTGAGTGTGCCGATGGACATGACACTGGTGACAACGCGTATATGTCTGAGGACATTGCCGGGCTTCCCGGTGTCAAAGCAGCACAGGGTCTCGCCGCCGCCTGCAGCCTCCTCCTTAGGGTTGCGGTAGAGCCGCGTGACCGCTTTGGAAAGGCGCAGCAGTGTACATATCTCGATAAGAGTCTGCTCGATATAGGGTATATCTATGCCGTTGAAATCCGTCATAGCAGATACGAGCTGTGCAAACAGCCTGTAGAACTCTAATTTCCTATCGCTAACATTCATAGTCATAATATCACCACTGTATCAATGATGCTGTATCAGATGCTGCTTATCATATCGCGGCTGCCGCCTGTGAAGCGCTTGTTCTTCCATTCGATGAAATCCTCGAACCTCAGCGGCTTTGAATAGTAATATCCCTGGAAGCTGTGTATGCTGTAATGGCGGAGAATATCCCTCATTTCGGGGGATTCGATGCCCTCTACGCATACCTTTGCGCCGAAGGTGGATGCCACATCCGCGAAGGATTTTATAAGATCCCTCTCCTTCTCGTCTTTCTCAATGCCGATGACAAAGCTCCTGTCTATCTTTATCGTGTCTATGGGGAGATCCTTTATAACGCCCACGGAGGAGAAGCCCGTTCCGAAATCATCGAGGGCTATGGCGATGTCGTTGCCCCTGAGTGATGCGGTGACATTTTTGAGCAGCTCCATATCCAGCAGGCGGCACCTTTCGGTTATCTCCAGACACAGGTGCCTGGGATCGAGCCCGAATTCCTTCAGTGCGTTCTTCACCATTTCCACGAAGCCGGGCTTTTCAAGCTGTGTGTAGGAAAGGTTCACATGGATAACGAAATCCGGGAAGGACTTTGTTATCACCTTTGCGTCGAAGATGGCCGTGCGCAGTATCCACTCACCGAGATCGCAGAAAAGCGGGTCTCTTTCAAGCAGGGGGATAAAGTGATCGGGGGGCACAAGGCCGTATTCATCGCTCTTCCACCTGAGAAGTGCCTCGGCACCTATGAGCTTTTCGGTCTGTGCATCCACCACAGGCTGGTATACAAGGAAGAAGCCGTTGTATTCCTGCAGGATGGAAGCTCTTATGGAGTGGAGCTTTTCAAGCCTCTGCCTGTTGCTGTTGTTCAGGTCATCGTAGAATACCACAGGGTCACCGTGATAGTGTACCTTGGATTCACCGTAGGTATAGCACAGGCAGGCATAGGCTGTATGATAGTCTATGTTGAATTTATCCACGGTTATCATGCCGCAGTTCACATCGAGGATGATGTGTTTTCCGTCTACTGTGAAATCCTGCCTGAAATATGTGCGCAGATCTTCATAGCGCTCCTTCATCGCCTCGATGGTACGGGTGCCGGTGAGGATGACGAACTTGGTGCCGTCAAGATGGTATACCGTGCCGGTGTTGCCCACATGTTCAAAGATATATCTTCCGAATTTCTGGAGGATGAGATTGCCGAATTCATATCCGTATATCTCATTTATATCTGAGAATCTGGAAATGCCCACCATAGCCAGGTGTATCATGTTCTGTCTGAGGATATGCATCCTCATGTCCTCAAAGAGCCCGTACTGATTATGGAGCCCTGTGAGGGTATCTACATTGCTCTGTATATTGTGGTTCTTTATGGAACCGCAGAAGTATTCCGGATTGCCGTCACTGTCCCTGAGGACTACACCGCGGCAGGTGCAGCGGTCATACTGCCCGTCTTTGCGGCGGGCTCTGTACTGCATATCATGGTCGCCGATGCTGCCCGCAAATATATCTCCTATCTCCTGACGGTACATATCCTTGTCTTCGGGGTGGATATGCTCATCCCATATACTGCCCGCGCCGTACATATATTCCGACGGGAGCCCGAAGGTATCCACGGCATCCTTTGACCACCGCGAGTAATCGTATCTCATATCACAGAGATATACATACGTTCCTTCCGATATCACCGACAGGGCATTGAACAGGTTGTCAAGGCGCTCCCTGCGCTTTTTGGG
>JAFPYQ010000337.1 GCA_017394475.1 Oscillospiraceae bacterium
ATATGTGGTATCTTTATATGATGACAGGTATCTACATATTCCTTCCCGTATATAAATATGTGGCAGATTTCGCGGATAAGAAAAGCCTCATATATATCATCTCAGTACTGGCAGTATTTCAGTGCATGATACCCCTGGCAGAAAAAGCCACGGGAACGGACATAGCGTTCTATATATGTGTTTACAGTGTTTATCCATTTTATCTGCTGCTGGGGCACTCCATAAACAAAGGCGTCATCAGGCTGCCTGTATGGATATCCGTTGTTTTCACGGCTGTATCTGCTGGTTCGATACTGCTGCTCACAGTATCGGGAACAAATGGCAATGATGCTGCAAAGCAGATTGCGGAGAGCTATTCGGATCCATTTATTGCATTAGGTGCGGCAGGGATATTCTCTTTGTTTTATGGAATGGAAAAAAAGGAACACAAGGTGTTTGACAATTTCTGCCGTGTCATATCTCCATGTTCTTTCGGTATATATCTTTTACACATGGCGCCGCTGCGGATAGTATTCGCGAACGGTCACGATCTTCTTCATTCGGGAGGCATCCTTGCGGTTATCCTTACAGGCGTGGGTGTATTCATCCTCTCATTTGGGATCGTGTTTCTTTGCAGGCTACTGCTGAGCAAAGCAGGCAGAAAATCATCAAAAGATCGATAAGGAACGCATAATCATATTTGTTAATATCCCGTAGTTTATCCATAGAGAAAAACTGCGGGATATTAACGATACACTGTCTGATAGGTTTGTTAATGTAATATCATTTTCATGGTTATGGGATGTAAAAGCACTTGGTATAGTGCTATCAGCTGAATAAACTGCACGAATAAGACGTTTATTTCATATTGTTAAAAACATATTTTATTGTTGTAAAAAATGCTTATTTTATCTTTAAAAAAATATGACTATGTGGCAAGTTTAACGATTTTAGAGGCTATCTATTGACAAATCTCACAAATTGTAATATAATAACTTGTGTCAGACATATGATATAACTGTGTATTCTGTAAAAGCCTTGACTGTTACAGGCTGTACAGTTTATGTATATATGATTAGTGTTCGGGCAATACAGGAGGAACTAAACATGGCAGCTAAGGGAAAAAAGACTGCTCCTAAGACTAAAGCGGAGACAGTGAATGAAACAGTACAGGCACTGAGCTGGGATAAGATCATTGAAGATTTCAGAGCCAAAGTATCAAAAGCAACTGCTCCGGCAGATGCGACTGTAGCAACTCAGATCAAGCTCTACGGCTCTGTTGAGGGTATCCTCTATGTGCTTATCGCAAACGGTATCGTTGTTGTTGAGCCTTTCGACTACAAGGGCGCTGATCTTGAGATAGAAGCAGATTCCGATGTTTTTGTGGGTGTTATCAACGGCACAAGATCCATCTCAAATGCTATCGCAGACGGGGATATAAAAATGCAGGGCAATGCCGGCAAGGCTATGATCCTTGGCGCTGCAGTATTCTTCAACTGATAAGTGATCTAAAAAAGTCCACTGTTTAATACACAGTGGACTTTTTGGTTATTCAAGTGACATTGTTGCTACCGCATTGAGGTCTATGTCTGCCCGTTTTCCTGCCATAAATTCATAATATCCCTGGCAGGCAATCATTGAACCATTGTCCCCGCAGAGGGAGATATGGGGCATGAAAAGATCATATCCGCGCTTTTCACATTCCGTCTGAAGGCAGCTCCTTACACCGCTGTTAGCTGAAACACCGCCTGCAAGGGCTATTTTTTTATATCCGTACATCTCCGCTGCAAGCATACATTTGCTGACAAGTATCTCGCTTACGGTGTGCTGGAAGGATGCTGCAAGATCGTTCTTGTTTATCTCCACGCCCTTTTGTTCGGAATTGTGAGCTAAGTTTATGACTGCAGTCTTGAGTCCCGAAAAGGAAAAATCCAGTTCGCAGCCTGTCACTTTAGGAATCGGCAGCTTGTAGGCATGGGGATCGCCGCTTTGTGCTGCCTTGTCGATATGAACTCCTCCGGGATACGGGAAACCCATTACTCTTGCACATTTATCGAAAGCTTCACCTGCTGCATCATCATGAGTTCTGCCGATGACCTCGAACCTTGTATGATCGTGTACACGGACAAGCATAGTGTGTCCGCCGCTGACCACAAGACACAGGAAAGGCGGTTCAAGATCGGGATGAGTAATGTACACAGATGCTATATGCCCTGCGATATGGTGGACAGGTACAAGAGGCAGACCCGATGCCATTGCAAGACCTTTGGCAAAGCCTGTTCCCACCAGCAGCGCACCGATAAGTCCCGGTGCATAGGTTACGGCAATGCCGTCAAGATCGTTCAGTGTACATTCTGCTTTGGCAAGTGCCTGTTCAACGGTAGTGAGTATATTTTCACAATGACGGCGGGATGCTATCTCCGGAACGACTCCGCCGAATTTTTTATGCTCCTCTACCTGAGAATAGATGATATCGGAAAGTATCGTTCTGCCGTCCACCGAAACAGCCGCAGCAGTTTCATCGCAGGAGGATTCGATCCCCAGAATTTTTACGGACATTATATCACTTCTTTTGATTCAGATTTATATGTATAGGCGTTTTCGCGCGGATCATCGTAGAAATTCTTACGCTCTCCGTTAAGGCGGATAAAGCCCATTTTTTCATAGAACATTATGGCAGCTTGATTGGATACGCGCACATCCAGCACAAATCCCCTGTTTTCACCATATTTTTTTATAAGCTCACAAAGCAGCTTTGCGGCTATACCCTGCCGTCGGTATTCTTTTTTTACCGCGATCTTTTGTATGTACACAGGGTCACTGCTCTGCGGATCACCATCCGCAAAAACATATCCGCACAGCTCATCGGTGTATGCACAAAGGCTTGTGGTGAACGGGCTCACGATCTCTGAACGAAAGGATGCCGCACTCCATGGGTCGGAGAATATCTCTTTTTCGATAATGGCCAGTTTTTCTGCCATATCAGTATCAGCGGTCACTATCCGAAGAATATTCATCTGATCTTTCTCCGTGGATATTTTTTATCACATTCCGATATTTTTGCTACCTCTATAATGCGCCGCTTGTCACCGTCGGGAAGTTCATATTCGTGTATATTTACCGTTTCACCGCCAAAGAGCTTCGGTGCATCTGTATTTATCTCTTCTGTGGGTCCCTTGTATGCAAGGAATGTGCCGCCTACTTTTACAAGGGGAAGACAGTATTCACACAAAACATCAAAATTTGCCACAGCACGGGCTGCAGCGTGATCGAACTGCTCGCGGTATTTTCGTCCTGCTTCCTCCGCACGGATGTGTATACATTCGAGATCAAGGGTCTGTGAGGATACCTCTTTGAGAAATTCGATGCGCTTGTTAAGACTGTCTATGAGAGTTACTTCAAGAGATGGTCTGTACAGCTTCACCGGTATACCCGGGAATCCTGCCCCTGTTCCCACATCTACAAATTTTCCTTTCAGGTCGGCAAATCTGAATACGATAACACTGTCAAGAAGGTGTTTCTGTATTATGCCCTCCGTATCAGTGATACGGGTGAGATTGAGCACCTTATTGCGTTCGAGCATAAGGGAGATATATCTGTCGGCATGGTGCAGGAACTCATCATCGGTATCAAGTCCATACCGGCTGAAAACCTCGCGCATTCTGTCTTCGGGTAAAATATTCATGATGATCACTTTCACATTGTATTCCGGGGACATCGGAACAGTAAACAGGAGTTTTCCTCCGATCATCCGACGGAGGAAAACATTTGGATTATTTAGTTTATTATATCAGCATTACTGATATAAGTGCATTTTTTTATCGGTCATTTTCTGCAGATACATTCATTTTCTCCGCATTTTTAATAAGCTTTCCGAAATCATCACTGTATCCGATATAGGAGAGCTCATCCTTTGTAAGAGCATCAAATCTCTTCTTTGCATTGCTGATGGATATCTTGCCATAATCAGTATCGCCTCTGAGAGCCATTGCGGTCTCAGTAACACAGGTAGCAAATCTGAAACGAACGCCTGTATCCTTATAGGGAAGATACTTATCGGAGGTGACTGTCATCTTTGAAAGCAGCGACTTGGTCTCACCGGGCTTCTTGTAGCGTATTTTGAGAGTGCAGACATCGGTCTTGTTTCCGGCAGACTTCTGATATTTAAGTCTATCGGCAGAGCCATTTGCAGGGATCAGTTCATACATAACAGTCACGCTCTGACCTGCGCCTACGTCTGCTGCATCCTTGGCATCATTCTCAAAGTCCTCGTTTTCGAGCCTGCGTCCCTCATAACCGATAAGACGGTAGCTGTCTACGACCTCGGGATTGAATTCCACCTGGAACTTGACATCATCGGCAACTGTGAAAAGAGTTGATCTTCTTTCATCTACAAGTACCTTCTGAGCCTCATTGACACAGTCGATATAATAGTAGTTGCCGTTGCCGTCCTTTGCAAGGGCTTCCATCTTGTTGTCCTTGAGGTTGCCTGTCCCGACGCCGAGCACGGTGAGGTAGACACCTGTGTCACGCTTCTTTTCGATGAACTTTGAAAGTTCATCCTTATCGGTGATGCCTACATTAAGATCACCATCGGTGGCAAGGATAACGCGGTTGTTGCCGTCCTTGATATAATTGTCCTCAGCGATCTCATACGCCATGTTGATGCCCTTTTCGCCGTTTGTGCATCCGCTTGCGATAAGGCTGTCGGCGATGTCGCTTATGCAGTTTTTCATATTGCCCTTGGCTCCGGATACTATCACATTTTCAACACCGGAATATGTTACGATGGAAATGCGGTCGTCAGAACTCATCTCACCGG
>JAFPYQ010000338.1 GCA_017394475.1 Oscillospiraceae bacterium
CTTCCAAGAAAAACACCTCGGACGGCGACAGTAAGGTACTGTGGTCAGCTTTGCTGTTCATTCTCGGCATACTCATCTCGGCATTTACCATCATCACCGGCGAGAGCCTGTGGAAGGATGTACACGATGTGCTGCTCGGTGCCTTCGGTGTCGGAGTGATATTCGTCCCTGTGGTACTCATCGCAGCATCTGTCATGATAGCCACGGATACGGAGAAGAATGCCATCATCGGCAAGGTTCTGCAGGGCATACTGCTCATATTCCTGCTCTGCGGTGCTGTACAGATATTTTCCGCCAAGGAGATAGACAGGGCTCATGCTGTATCCAAGATGATAAATGATCTTATCGAGGACGGCAGGCATTTCAAGGGCGGCGGACTGTTCTCCTGCATATTCGGCATCCCTCTGCTGATAGCATTCGGCAAGATAGGTGCCACGGTCATGATAGTGCTTGCATCCTTCTTTGCAGTCCTGCTCCTTTCAAACAGGACCATAGTCGATGTTTTCCGTTTCTTCCGCAATATCATCAGAAAGATGGACGAAGCACGCCCGGAATACAGGGCTGTGGAGGATTATATCCCTCAGAACCCTTCGAAGCGCGAGCTCAGGAAAAAGCAGCGCGAGGCAAAGCTCACACCACCCATCCAGTCGCAGAACTATGAGGCGGAGATACCTCTGCCCTCCTATGCCCGTGCAGAACAGCCTGCTGTCCCCGAAAAGAAAAAGAGGCGCGGCCTTTTTGCCAAGGCGGAGAAGGTGCCCGAATATCGCGGGAATGCTCCCGAACCGCAGATCATGAATTCCGATGTTCCCGAGGAGATACTGCGCAAGACCAGAAAAAGCTTCGATATCGACATCCGTATACCCGGCGCTGTTTCACCCGATAAGGATCAGAGCATCCCACATGATTTTACCGAGTCCCCCGAAGAACTGTCTGTAAATGAGACACAGCTTGAAGTGGATCGCTATCAGCAGGAGATGAAGGAGCGCAGCCAGCGCAGGAAATTCTCCATAAACGACTATCCCCTGCTCATGAATGACAGCCCCGCAGATGATAAAGCACCTACTGTGAAGGATGAGCCTGCCACTGTCGTTCAGAACTCTGTGCCAAAGGCAGATACGGCTGCGATTAAGCAAAGCTCCGATGAGGATGAATACATCACGGATAAGGATCTTGAAAGTCTCTACGGTCCTGATGATACGAAAACTCACCAAACCTCGCCCGAGCCTTCTCCGAAAGCAAGTGATACCCCTGTACAGGAAAAGCATACCTCCCTCAGCGATATAATAAAGAAAGCTGCTACCGCGACCATATCCACTCCGAAGCCTTTTGTACGCGAGGAACATCCCGATCCCTTCACTCCTAAAAATCCTGTAATAGATCATTTTCAGTCGGATATGCACAGGACTGCAAAATCCTCATCCCTTGCATCAAGCAAGATAAGTGATGACGAGGATCTCGATCTGCCCGAGACCACCGCCAGGGATATACAGAACGAGATCGCACAGAATGAAAAGGAGACCGTGGAATACATTATCCCGCCCATTGAACTGCTGAAACCCTCCTCCAATGAGCTCAACACCGTTGAGGCAGAAAAGGAGATGCAGGAAAATGCAGTCATTCTGCTGCAGACCCTTGAAAGCTTCGGTATCGCCGCTGAGATAGTAAATATCAACAGAGGCCCCTCCGTTACCCGTTATGAGCTGCTGCCCAAGGCGGGGATAAAGCTCTCCAAGATACGCACTCTTGCCGATGATATCGCAATGAGACTCGCTGCTATGGGTGGCATCCGAATAGAAGCACCAATTCCGGGAAAGGCCGCTGTGGGCATAGAGGTGCCCAACAGGATAAAGGATGTTGTGGCGCTGCGTGATGTGCTCGATTCAGAAGAATTCAGAAACAACAAGAGCAAACTCACCTTTGCGGTGGGCAAGAACATAGACGGCCAGATAATACTCGGTGATATAAAGGACTTGCCGCATATCATAATCGCAGGTACCACAGGCTCCGGTAAATCGGTGTGCACCAACGGCATAATAATGAGCCTGCTCTACAATGCCACTCCTGAAGAAGTCCGCCTTGTTCTTATAGACCCGAAAATGGTGGAATTCAAGATATACAACGGCATCCCTCATCTGCTGCTGCCCGTGGTCACAGACCCCAGGAAAGCCGCAGGCGCATTGTCATGGGCTGTACAGGAGATGCTTAAAAGGTACAAGTTATTTTCCGACAACTCTGTGCGCAACCTCTATGACTACAACGAACTCGCTCAGACAAGGGACGACCTTGACACCATCCCCAGAATAGTCATCGTCATTGACGAGCTGGCCGACCTTATGATGGCGGCAAAATCCGAAGTGGAGGACAGCATCTGCCGCCTGGCTCAGATGGCCCGTGCAGCGGGTATGCACCTTATCATCGCCACACAGCGTCCCACGGTGGATGTTGTTACAGGCCTCATCAAATCTAATATCCCGTCAAGGATAGCCCTGCGTGTTGCATCCGGAGTAGATTCAAGAACGATACTCGATGAAGTGGGTGCAGAAAAGCTGCTGGGCAACGGCGATATGCTCTATTTCCCCACGGGCTACGCAAAGCCCCTGCGTGTCCAGAACAGCTATACATCCTCAAAGGAAGTAGCTGCGGTAGTCGATTTTATCAAGAACGGCGCCGGCAATGTGGTATATGATGAGAACATCATAAAGGCCGTAGAGGATAATATCCCGCAGATGAAAGGCGAAAAGACAGCACCTGCCCCGGAGAACAACAAGACCTATGAGGGCTCTGATGCGGATGTTCTCGAGCGTGCCATAGAATGTGCGGTAGATGCGGGCGCCGCAGGTGTAAGTGTCACCTATTTCCAGAGAAAGCTGAAACTGGGCTATGCCAGAGCAGCAAGGATCATGGATGAACTCAATGATATGGGGATAGTGGGCTCCCCTGTGAGCGGCAAGAACAGAGATGTGCTTATGACACCAGAACAGTATATGGAGTACAAGCTGTCCCATCAGGAAGACCGGGTTGCAGAATGATCACAAAAACGGTCCTGAAATGCGTATGTACACCGCTGTGCCGTATTATACCGACATAAACAGGATACATAGATAAAAGACAATGCCACGAAGCAATTTGAAAAATGCTTCGTGGCAAAAATTATACGTTCTCAGAGACTTAAGATCAGCTCTGCTGCTGTCTGTTTTCTTTGCGAATATGCTCTGTGCGGACAAAATTATCCGTGGAGCTGCTGAGTTTTATATTCTGTTTTATGTATTCGATGGCCTGTGTTTTCTTAGAAACAGGCTTCATAGATGCATAACCTGTGGCACCGGATATGGCTCCTGCAATGATAGCAGCAATGATCGTTATCATAGGATCAGCACACAGCAGATATGCTATGACACCCA
>JAFPYQ010000339.1 GCA_017394475.1 Oscillospiraceae bacterium
AGCCATTCGTCAAGCTCGCTTTCCCGCTGTATCCCCCATATTGGCAGCACGTTGTACTGTGTCATGAACGCCATACAGGCAGCGGGATCGGTGAGCATGCCGCCGGAGAGCCCCTTCATGGCGATAAAACCCATGCCTGCCTTTGCACAGGCTCTGACCAGGGCTATATCCCTGTCCGTGGCAAGGTAGGAGAAGGGGTACTGGAGGGTCTCATACAGTCCGCTTTCGACTATTTCCTCGGCGACGCCTATCTTGTGTGCGGTGATGCCGATGTGCCGTATCTTTCCCTGCTGTTTTGCCTCCTGCATGGCCTCATACATGCCTGTGCCGTCGCCGGGACGATAGCAGACTGGGGCGCAGTGGAGCTGATAGATGTCGATATAGTCGGTTTTGAGCAGCCGCAGGCTTGTTTCAAGGTGCTCCCGGAATGTTTTTGGATCCGCAGCACCTGTCTTTGTGGCGATGAACACCTTGTCCCGCATCCCTTCAAAGGCGATTCCTACCTTTTCCTCGCTGTCGGAATATGCCCGAGCCGTGTCAAAGAAGGTCATGCCGCCATCATAGGCGCGGCGCAGCAGCTTTACTGCATCATCTGTGCTCACGCGCTGGATTGGAAGCGCACCAAAGGCGTTCTGCGGTGTGGTTATGCCTGTTTTACCCAGTGTGATATTTTTCATTGAATCACCTCGTATACTGATCGTATTCTGATATGTTGATCTGTCCGGAGTGTACACTATCTATGCCATACTGATGACGGTACATCCGGTGTCCTTTACAAAGCCGATCTTTGCAGCTGTTTTCTGAGAGCCTGCATTTCCGCAGTGGCATGCCCACACGGGAGCTTTCCCACAGGCTATGATGTATTCTGCGGTCTTAGCGGCTGCAGCGGCTGCAAGGCCTTTTCTGCGGTGACTCTCCATCGTTTCCGTCCCGATATCCTCCTCTGTACTGCTGACAGCAGCGGTGAACGCCCAGGATACAGGTTCGCCGTCATACATCACGCAGAAGCCTTTCCCGTATTTAAGGAACCTTTCCGTATCATCCCATGAGAAAGCGGGAGTTATCCTGCCATTTAGCCTGCTGATGATATCCCTGTCCATTTCCGCAAAGGAATACCCGTCCGGGAGAAGTGAAGCAGGGTCGGGCAGGACGCCGCTGTGACGGTAGAAGTATCTTTGGTCTGCCTTGCAGCCTAAATTATTGAAAAAGCTGATGACATCGTCATTTTCGGTGAAAAGCACCAGTCGGCGGCTGCCCTTTGCCATAAGGCGGTATATTTCCCCGAGCTCCTTTTCGCTAACATTTCCCATGATATGCGCAAAGCCGCAGTAATGCCATATGAGCGATCCGCTGTCAAAGCCGATGACATCCCCCGTCTGTATGCCTTCCTTTACGGAATGGGGATAAACAAGACCGATATTGTCCATTATAATTCCTCATTTCATGTGATCCCGATCCTGAGATATGATAGACCCATTATACATCTTTGCTGTGATTTAGTCAATAGCAATTACACGGGTCATTGACAAATCGGCTTGTCATCATTTTGCAATTTTATTGGTAAATATGTACATATATTATTTTCGCAAACTGTCATATATGTAGATCTTTTATGTTTTCAGGTGTAATTTTTGTATGACCGCTTGACAAACACTGAAAAATAGTATATAATGTGTACAATAGAATAACAAAGGCAAAACACGGGAAACCGTGTGACGCAAAGCTATAGGGCCTGAAATGGCAGCCAGTTGCAGAATTAGTAACATTGATACCTGTTTGTTCTATAACAGGTGGCTTGTGTGTTTCCGCTCTTGCTTTGCGCAGGAAGCGGCTTTTGTTTTATCTGCATCCGTTTATGACATTTCCTTTTAAAACTTCCTATAAACCAAGCAGGAGCGCCATGTGAAAGCATGGTGTTTTTGCTTTTTTCACGGCTTCACAATATTATTGGTAAATATGTATATATGTTCGTTCATAAATTGTAAAATATGTAAATCTTTCAGCTTTTTAGATGTAAATTTTGTATAATTGCTTGACAAATGCTGTAAAATAGTATATAATGATTTTAACATAATAACAAAGGCAAAGCACGGGAAACCGTGTGACGCAAAGCTATAGGGCCTGAAATGGCAGCCAGTTGCAGAATTGAATCGACATCAGTGCTTGTTATTTTGATATCAAGTGTGATTGGCTAATATTTCCGCTTCCGGCTTTGCACAGGGAGCGGATTTTTGGTTTTGTCCGCTGCAGCCTGACGGTGCTCTCGGAGCATCACGAAAAAAGGTTTTAATGGAAGTTTTATGGGAGTGATCTTTATGACAAAAATAAGGAATAGAATAATAAAGGGTTTTACTCTTATCGAGCTCATCGTTGTAATAGCGATCATAGGCGTGCTTTCGGGTCTTCTTGTTCCGACGATAGTTGGATACGTCAGGGAAGCAAAGATCAATGCTGCAATTACAGATGCGCGCACTATAAAGCAGGCGATAGAGTTTTCGTTGGTAAATAACCTGGCGATAACTTATGAGGATACCTCAGGTGCTTTTAACAAAACGCTGTATCTTGACCAGAATAAAGATAAAAATAAAAGACAAGTTGAGACAGTAGGGGCTTTCACCAGCTATAGTTGGTATACATATAAAAAGAATCAAAAAAGCACATCTAAATCTCAGATAGTAGATACAATGATCGCAGGTGCTCTGGACAAGTCATTTACTGAGGTATGGAAAACGGGCAAAAAAGCAGAAAATCCGCTGAAGTACAATAAAGATTCATTAAATTGTGCACACTATCTGAAAAATAATGATACCAATTTTGCGCTGGTGGTTGTGTATGATACAATGGGAATGGTACGATTGATGCAGATATACAGAAAAGGCGTTCTGGTAACATACGTCAATGGCGAATATCTTGCTAATACCAGCCCCAAGGCGCACTTTATCGGTGAGGGTACATGGGATACGATATATAGAGACTGCGGCGTTGAAGCTCCCACAGAAGTTTGTCAGATCAGTCTGAAAAACGGTCAGGTCGGAAACGACGGGAAAAATACCGGTTGGTTTTGATCTAAGATATGATCCCACACAACTATATAATATTGACAGCCCGCTTTTAAGCGGGCTGTTTTTTGATCATCTGTTGATGCAGGCTAAAAAACGTGGGCTTGCAAACTGACGAAATAAGTGCTATAATAAATAAAAAGCTATAAACGGACAAAGGGAGAGCGGTCATATGCCCGGAACGCAAGAAAACGAGCCTGTATTCAGACAGAACAGTATGGAAAGGATATCATCGCCGGAACACACGGATGACTATCTTCGCCTGCCATCCCCGGGGCTGTGGATCGTGGGGCTTGCGGCAGTGCTGCTGATAGGCGGGGCAGTGGTGTGGTCCATATACGGTATGTGAAGGTGAGATGATCATGAGCAGAAGATCCGAAACGAATGTACAGCACATAGATTCTCCCGAGGCTCTTGACAGATATATAAAGGTCACATCCCCCGGGGTGTGGATAGTGCTTGGTTTGCTGACGGCACTGCTTATCGGTGCCTTTGTGTGGAGCGTCACGGCAACGGTGGAAAGAACAGCCCCCGACGGCAGCAAGGAGCGGGTGCACCCAATAGTGTTCGTCACCAACCGGCGGCAGGATGCGGCAGGATACAGCTCATGGAGCGGGAGAACATAATGGCTGAAAATGCGGTAAAAAAGCCTGTGAGCGACGGGGTCGCAAAAGTCCCCGTGGTGATGCAGATGGAGAACCTGGAATGCGGTGCAGCCTGCCTGACTATGGTGCTGAGCTTTTACGGGAAGTGGCTGCCTCTTGAACGGGTGCGCACCGACTGCGGAGTGAGCAGGGACGGCTCTAATGCAAAGAATATCATTCTTGCAGCCAGATCCTACGGGTTCAGGGCTATGGGCTATAAATATGAGCTCGAGCAGTTAAGGGAGAATGCCACCTTTCCATGCATCATCCACTGGGAATTCAATCATTTCGTGGTGCTGTGCGGGTTCAGGGGAAACAAGGCGTATATAAACGATCCTGCAAGGGGCAGCCTCAGACTGTCTATGGAGGAGCTTGACCGTGGCTTTACGGGGATATGCCTTGAATTTTGCCCCGATGAGGGCTTTGTGCCCGAGGGCAGGCAGGTGAGCATGACGAGCCATGCGAAGAAGAGGCTCAAGGGAATGGCGGCACCAGTCGCCTTCGTGGTGTTCACCATAACTGTAGGCAATCTGGCAGGTATCATCCGCTCGGGGTTTGCCCGTGTATTTATGGATCAGCTGCTCACAGGGCAGGATCCGTCGTGGCTCATCCCCTTTACCATAGGCCTCGGGGCGCTGGGCGCGGTGCAGATAATACTGGCATGGCTGCAGGCTGTATATTCTCTCAGGATAAACGGAAAGATGGCGGTTGTGGGCAGCGCGGAATTCATGTGGAAGGTGCTGCGGCTGCCTCTGGAATTCTTTTCACAGCGCATGGCGGGGGATATCAAACAGAGGATGGAGACCAATGCCTCCATTTCGGGAGAACTGGTAAACACCATAGCACCGCTTTTCATCAGAACGGTGCTGATGATATTCTATCTTGCGGTGATGTTCCGTTACAGCGTTCTGCTGACCTTTGTGGGGCTCCTCTCCATCGCGGCGGATGTGCTGGTATCACAGATAGTGACCGCAAAGCGCGTGAACATCACCCGTGTTATCCTCAGAGACAAGGGAAAGCTGAACTCTGCCACCATGTCGGGCATTGAAATGATAGAGACCATAAAGGCATCGGGTGCGGAAAACGGCTTCTTTGAAAAATGGGCAGGCTACCAGGCCGGCGTCAACACAGGACAGGTGCGCTATGCCCGGATGATACAGTATTTCAGGCTCATCCCGTCGGCAGTGTCAAAGCTCGTCAATACTCTGGTGCTGATACTGGGGGTATTCCTCACCATGCGTGGGGAATTCACCGTGGGCATGATACTTGCCTTCCAGGGGTTCCTTTCAGCCTTCACGGAGCCTGCAAACGAGCTCATAGGCGCAGGGGAGACCATACAGGAGCTAAGGACAGACATCGAGCGTGTGGAGGATGTGATGAGATACCCCGTGGACTGCGAGCTAACGACGCATATCTCCGGGGAAAAAACTGTCTCAAAGCTGAGCGGCAGTGTGACCATGCGGGATGTGACCTTTGGCTATGCAAAGCTGTCCGATCCGCTGATAGAGCATTTTGACCTTGACCTTGCCCCCGGCAGCCGCGTGGCATTCGTGGGGGCATCGGGCTGCGGCAAATCCACTCTGGCAAATCTCATTTCGGGGCTCTACAAGCCATGGAGCGGGGAGATACTCTTTGACGGCATACCCATATCCGATATTGACCGTGCGGTGTTCACAGGGTCTGTTGCAGTGGTGGATCAGGATATCATCCTCTTTGAGGATACCATCGCGAATAATATAAAGATGTGGGACAGCTCCATAGAGGATTTTGAGATGATAATGGCTGCCCGTGATGCCCATATCCACGAGGATATAATGCAGCGTGAGGGCGGTTACCGGTACAGGCTCACCGAGGGCGGAAAGGACCTTTCGGGAGGGCAGCGCCAGCGGCTGGAGATAGCCCGCGTTCTGGCACAGGACCCCACGGTCATAATACTTGATGAGGCCACCAGTGCGCTTGATGCCCGCACCGAGCAGGAGGTAATGACCTCCATAAAGGACAGGGGAGCGACCTGCATCGTCATCGCACACCGCCTTTCCACCATCCGCGATTGCGATGAGATAATCGTCCTTGACAAGGGCAAGGTGGCGGAGCGGGGCACCCATCGGGAACTCATGGCGAAAAACGGCATGTATGCCCGTCTTGTAGTATCGGAGTAAGGAGGGAAGGACACTATGGGTTGGTTCGACGAACAGATACGGCAGCGCATGCAGAGCGATGACGATGCCTTTGAAGAGTCCTTCCTGAAGATGGCGGGCGCGGTCATGGGCAGGCGTTTCAGAGCCGCGGATGATGATATGTCGGCAGCGAGGAACGCCATAGAGGATATACTGCGCTTTCACAAAATAAAAGTAACGGACATCCCCGGGGAAACCGGAGATATAAACGAGCAGATAGAACATATCCTGCGACCCCACGGGATAATGCGCAGGAACGTCACCCTTGAAAAGGGCTGGCACAATGATGCATTCGGTGCCATGCTCGGCAAGCGGACGGATACCGGCGCTGTCACGAGCCTTATCCCGAAAAGGACAGGGGGGTACACCTATTTTGACGAGGTATCGGGTCAGCGGGTGAATATCACCCGTGCCAATGAGGGCATTATAGACAGGGATGCCATGGCATTCTATATGCCCTTCCCCTTAAAGAAGATGGGCATGGGGGATCTGCTCAGGTACACAGCGGGGCTCATCGAGTTTTCGGATGTGGTGTGCTTCGGGATATTCTCCCTTGCGGCGGTGCTCATAGGTCTGCTGATAGCAAAGATAAACCATCTTATCTTTTTCGGTGTGGCAGGGTCGGGCTCTGTCCGGGCACTTACGGCAGCGGCGGTGTTCATGCTCTGCACTATGCTCTCTATGATGCTCATAGGCACAGTGAAGGACCTCATCGGTACGCGGATAAATACGAAAATGCAGCTTTGTGTGGAAGCGGCAGCTATGATGAGGATACTTTCGCTGCCTGCAGCCTTTTTCAAGAAGTATTCCTCGGGTGATCTTTCTTACCGATCGCAGCAGATAAACTCCCTTTGCCGCATGATGGTGGATTCTGTTATGTCGGTAGGGCTCACGGGGATATTTTCCCTTGTCTATGTGGGGCAGATATTTTTCTATGCTCCCGCCCTGGCGCTGCCTTCCCTGATGATACTGGGGACTACGGTCGTCATCGGCATCATCACCTCGTTGTGGCAGATGAAGATATCCCGCAGAAGGATGGAGCTTGCAGGCAGGGAAAACGGCATGAGCTTTGCCTTTATCTCCGGTATCCGCAAGATAAAGCTGGCAGGGGCGGAAAAGCGTGCATTCGCGCGGTGGGGCTCGGTCTATGCGGATATGGCGGAAAAGATCTATGACCCACCGGCATTTCTGAAACTGAACACTGTAATCACAACGGCCATTGATATCATCGGAACGATATTCATCTATTATACCGCTGTAAAGAACGGCGTCACCGTGGCAGACTACATGGCATTCAATGCGGCCTTCGGCATGGTCTCCGGGGCATTCTATGCACTGGCGGGGATTGCCATGACAGTCTCGGAAATAAAGCCTGTGCTGGAGCGATGCCGCCCCATAATGGAGACTGAGCCGGAGATATCCGGCAGTAAAAGGACGGTGACAAGGCTTTCGGGCGGGATAGAGATAAACAATGTCACATTCGGTTACAGTGAGGATATGCCTCCCGTGCTG
>JAFPYQ010000340.1 GCA_017394475.1 Oscillospiraceae bacterium
CGGGATATGGTTTGACCGAACTTATCAGATGCCGTACTTGTCAACATCTTCCTGAGTGATGGTAGATGCATCAAAGCCCTTTTCATCCATGATGATGGTCTTCTGGGAGATGGTCTCGCCCTGTTCGAGCTTGTCGATTATATCCATGATATATGAGGACTGGAAGGGGTTGCACTGGCCGTCATAGTTCCAGTTGCCTGCCTTGAGCTCTTCAAGAGCCCACTTGTTGCAGTCAAAGCCCATAACGATGACATCCTTGCCTACGCCGTGGGAGATATTAGCCTTGTCAAGAGCAGCAACTGCTCCCTTTGCCATATCGTCGTTCTCAGCATAGATAACGTTGAAGGACTTGCCGGAGTCGATAGCGGACTGAACGATCTGCTGAGCCTTCTCTGCGTTCCATTCAGCGGTCTGCTGTGTTACGATATCCCAGCCAAGCTGCTGTGCTGTTGAATCGAGAGCGCCAGAACGTCCCTTCTGAGCTGCAGAGCCCATAACTCCCTGGAGGTGGATGATCTCATACTTGTCAAGGTTCTGGGACTTGAGCCACTCAACAGCGGTCTCGCCTTCCTTAGCCATATCAGATACGATGGATGCCTCGTAAAGGCTCTCATCAGCGTCGATCGTACGGTCAAAAAGTATTACCTTAACGCCTGCATCCTTTGCATCCTTGAGCACGGAATCCCAGCCAGCTGTATCAGCAGCGGAGAGGAGCAGATAGTCAACTTCGTCCTGGATGAACTTCTGTGCAGCGTTTATCTGCTCATCGTTCTTAAGGGAATATGCAAATGATGCATCAAAGCCGTTCTCTTTGGAGAATGTAGCCTGGAGATCCTTATCGTTGGCAGTACGATAGCCCGACTCATTGGGGTCGTTGTTGATTATGCCGACCTTGATGAGCTTGTCGGATGAGGAATCTGCAGGAGCCTGTGTAGCAGCAGGTTCATTGTTTGCTGCAGGTGCGGGAGCAGATGAAGAGGAGCTGCCGCTGCCGCCGCAGGCAGTCAATAAAGATGCGCAAAGAACTGTAGTTGTGAGTGCTGAGAACAGCTTCTTGGAATTTGTCATGGTTCATTCCTCCATTGTTTAAAGATCAAACTTTTCCCTCTGATTTCTATATCAAGAAAGCACACACGCTTCCGGATATACAAGTGTGTTGTACCGCGGCTTTAAAGTAAGCTCTTACATTCTGCGGTGCGGACTGCCGTGAAGGCAGTACCATAGTTATCTCATGTCCCTTACCGAATCCCTTACCACCAGTTCGGGCTCGAATATGACATCCTTCACCCTTGCCTTGGGATCGTTCATCAGCTTGATTATCAGGTCTCCCGCGGCTTTTCCCAGCACATTGTGGGGATGTCTTGCAGTGGTGAGAGGCACCTCGCACAGCGATGAATACTTTGAATCATCTATGCCCACTACCGAAAGGTCCTCGGGCACTCTTATGCTGTTTTCCCTGCAGAAGCACAGGAGATTTACCGCAAGCATATCATTGTAGCATACCACCGCTGTGGAGTTGGCTATAAGGTCCTGCAGCTTTCTTCTGCCGAAGGTGAACAGGTCGTTCATCTCAGCCGCCTCATACCAGAGCACATTGTGCTCCGCATCGTTCCTGCCGTGGGCAAGGAAGCTCTTCATAAACCCGCGGTAACGCTTGTGGCCCTGTATGTCATCGAGCACGAACAGACCGGATATCTTCTTGTGACCCATATCGAAAAGATGATCGGTCATCATCCTGCCTGCAGATTCGTCATTCATGGCGATGAGGGGGAATTCCGCCCAGGGATACTTCGCATTGAAGAACACCAGCGGTATATTATCGTCACGCAGCTTCTGATAAAGCTCCATATTCGGATTGGGCAGTGCACTCTTTGAGGGCTCTACTATAAGCCCGCTGACCCCGTTGGAGATCATATTGTTGAGAGCATTTGTCTCCTCCGATACCAGATTGTGAGTGATGGCAAGCTGCATGGGGAGCCCTGCATCGCTCAGGACGCTTTCAACGCCTGTTAGGATGTGGGGGAAGATATAGTCGCTGAAATAGGTGGAAATAAGTCCTACATTTCCCGTGGCAGGCTTCTGGGGTATCACTCCCCTGACAAATGTACCGCTTCCCCTTACGCGGTCGAGTATATTCATCCTTTCGAGCTCTGTGAGGGCATGCCTTACAGTCTGCCTGCTGACCCCGTGGATACTGCAGAGTTCCTGCTCGGTAAGGAATTTATCGTCGGGTTTCAGGCCTTCCTTTACGATATAGTCCTTCACCCATTCGATTATAGACAGGTATTTGTAGTCTTCCATGTATGCCTTCTTTCTAAACCGGGTCCAAAATCGGCATTTGTTATTACAACTTATGATAGCACAAATTGTAAGATTTGTAAATACAACTACCTGAATTGTAATAATATTTGTATGTTATAGCAATACTAAATGAGAAGTCTTGTGCATTATGACCAACAACTTTCAACATTTTATGCTGTTATTTATAGGAATTCTGACCGTTTATTGCCGTAAATAGTATACTATTATGGTACAAATTGAAATGTATTTTCATGATTTTTACATTTGACCGTACAAAATATATGTCATTTTCACTATATCATTTGTGATATTCGTCTTATTGTTTGTGCGGTTTTTGTATTGACTTTTTTGAAAGTTTCCTGTATCATCATAAACAGAACGATATTCTGTTTATTTTTGAAAGGGGCTGTAAGTTATGAAAAATTGTAACCTTGATATGTTTCCCGTAGGATATCACACCTTTCATGAGGATCAGAGGCTCAATGCCAATCTGAATATGCTGTATTCCTTTGGGATACTCTCCCGTGAGCAGCTTGAAGATATCGGGCGGCAGATACCGGACCCTGAGAGATGGATAGCCATTTTCACCCGCCTGGGAAACGAATATGAATGTTCGGGGGATACCCTCAGAGCCGCTTTCTGCTACTACAGCGCCATGTTCTACACATCCGGCACCGTGCAGACCTCGGGAGATGTACTTTCAAAGCGGGATCTCTATGAAAAGAGCCGACGTATGTTCGATCTGTACTATTCCGATGATGATGACCTGAAATATATGCAGATACCTTTCGGCAGTGCTTATCTGCCTGTTTACTTTTCGGCACAGGAAAGCCCAAAAGGGACCATAGTCCTCTTCGGCGGCTATGACAGCATAATACAGGAGTTTCTGGGGCTCTACAAGTATTTCCGCTGCATGGGGTATGATATATACTTCTTTGAAGGACCCGGGCAGGGTGAGGTCCTGATGCGGGAAGGTCTGAAAATGACCCATGAATGGGAGCACTGTACAGGGGCTGTGCTGGATCATTTCGGACTTGATGATGTTACGGTCATAGGCATATCTCTGGGCGGTTATCTTGCTCCCCGTGCCGCAGCCTATGACAAGCGCATCAGCAGAGTTGTCATGTGCGACCTTGTCTATGACTTCTACGGCGCTATACTGGGCAAGATGGGGGACAAGGCAAAGATGTTCGATGATCTGGTATCCCATCCCAAAAACCTGATGTGGAAGGTCATAGATAAAAAGCTGGAGAGCAATTTCTTCACAAAATGGCTGCTGGATCAGGGCTATTCCATCTTCGAGGATGTACACACCCCCTGTGAGTATTTCAACTATATAAAGAGGTTCAACACCCGGGACATATCCCCTATGATAACTCAGGATGTACTGGTGCTTGCGGGGAAAAGCGACCTGTACACCATATTCTATAACGATCAGATAAAAGCACTGACAAATGCGCGCAGCATCACCGGCAGAGTCTTCACAGAGGAAGAAAGTGCGGATCATCACTGCCAGATAGGGAACATCCCGCTGCTGCTCACCACCATCACCGACTGGATAGCCGAGAAGGAGCGATGAACATGAAATGCAGGATCTATTATTTCACAGGAACAGGCAACAGCCTCAGAGCAGCCATGAAGATAGCTGAAAGGACAGATAAGGCAGAACTCATATCCATGCGCAGCGATCCGAAGGAGTTCCCCGCGGATGACTGCGATATCATCGGATTTGTATACCCTGTCTACCACTGGACTGCCCCCGCACCTGTGGTGCAGTTCATAAAGAAGCTCAGTATAAACACAAAGGCGTACATCTTCGCCGTGGCAAATCCCAGCATTATCTGCGGTTTTGCGGTGGAAAGGGTGGCAGCCCTCATAAAGGAAAAGGGCGGCAGACTTGCCTACGGGAATTTGATAAACTGTGTGGCAAACTATGTGATAGTATA
>JAFPYQ010000034.1 GCA_017394475.1 Oscillospiraceae bacterium
AACTCCTCGGATGTGGGGATAATCTCACAGCAGAAGATAGGAAAGGGCGGCATACCCTATACCGCGGTGCTTTTTGACAGGAACGGTCAGAAATATGTGCTGGAAATGCTGAAGCGGGGCTGCTGATACAGCGCTGTGATGGCATGAAAGCAAAAGATAGACAAAAACCCGGGAACGGAGGATCCTAAAATGGCGGACAGATCATCAGCAGCAGAGCACCCGAAGCTGCAAAAAGTACTGGGGATAGCCGATATAGTGGTATTCGTTGCTGCGACACTGGCTATTGCAGGCGTGTTCTATGAGGGGATGACCCTTAAATGGTATGATATCGTTGGCATATTCGTTATCTGCATGGACTATTCATTCATGCCTGCCACTATACTTCACCTGGTTGCGGACAGAAAAGAAAAGACTGTATGGCTGCATATTTTCTCCTTGATTATCATCATAGCCGCTGTGGTTATGAAGATAGCTTCTTTGGAGTATCCTGTCATCACGCTGGTGCTGTGGTATTTCTATATCTGGTTCTTCTACGGTTATCTGTTAATAAAGAGATACTTTGTGAAACGGCAGGGCGGGCACAGTTTATAAAGCTCCCTGTCTATAAGCCGATATATGATCCCCCGGGCGCATTATTACACAGCGCTCGGGGGTAGTTCACATACTCTCGTATACCGTTAATCTTTAGGAAAAGTTTATAATTAATGAATAAACTTGACAAATTTGTTATAATATTATATGATATATATTACTAATGCTTTCTGTGACCAGTATCTCACAGAAAGCAGAGCAATGTCGATCAGGCATGGCATAAGATATACTGCGGGAGGCAGTTATGAAGAAAAAGATAAAAAAGGCGGATATCATAATTATCATAGTGCTCTTGCTCATCGCGGCACTGGTGGGCGTGATCCTGCATATCAGCGGGAAAAATGAAGCAGCCGCCGATGTCTCACAGAGAGTAACACACACAGCACTGCTGCACTATGAGGATTTTCAGGGCAGGATCATGGGGATAAAGACCGGCTCGGTTTTTGAGAAGATCACTATGGACTATTTCCCCGACAAAGAGTATCTGTACTTTGACACCGATACTGATCTCATCGCAGCCCTTGAAAATGATAAGATAGACGGCTTCCTTACCGATGAGCCCTTGGCATACATGATCCATGAGGAACAGGATAATGTGGATTATCTGAGATCTCCCATCATATATGATGATTATTGTTTCGGCTTTGTAAAAGGGACAGAGCGTTCGGAAATACTCCGCAGTGGATTCAATGAGATGCTGTCGGAGATGAAGGATTCCGGAGAGCTTGACAGTCTGAAGGCAAAATGGCTGGGAAATGACGAAGCTGTCAAGACTATTGATGGACACAACTTATCGGGAGAAAACGGAGAGATCAGTGTGGCTGTGCTGCCGGACTGTGTTCCCTTTTCCTATGTCAAGGATAATGAGCTCATGGGCTATGCAGTGGAGCTCAGCATGATATTTGCAGAAAAATACGGATACAGCATCCAATTTGAAGAGGTTACTGTAACATCGGGTCTTGCAGGCATTTCCGGGGGAAAATATGACATTCTTGCTTCCAGCCTTTCTGTGACGGAAGAACGTAAACAGAGCATGGATTTTTCCGATGTTATATATAACGGCGGTGTTGTCCTCTGTATGAGAGGAAATGATCTGCTGGGTGGACAGGATCCATCGGCAGAGCCGGATCTGACGTCTTACAACGGGAAAAAGATCGGTGTCCAGACAGATACTGTCTTCGATGAGATGATAAAGGAAAACATCCCCGGAGCCGAGATAAGCTACTACAATTCCTACACAGACCTTCTTTCCGCACTCAAATCAGGCATTATAGACGGATTTGCCGCAGATGAGCCTATGGTAAAGTACATGATGATCGAGGACAGCTCTGTGGCATATCTTCATGAATACATGGATGATTACAGCTTCGGCTTTGTTTTCTCAAAGAGCGATGAGGGCAAAAAGCTGTGCGGGGAATTCAGCGAATACATAAAAAAGATAAAGTCGGACGGCACTCTCAAAAAGATAGACGAGGTCTGGTTCGGGACGGATGAGAGCGCAAAGGTCATTCCCGACACAAAAAGCCTTCGCGCCGACAAGGGGACGCTGGACCTTGCCACAGAGGCTGCAAATGCGCCCTTTGTTTACATGAAGAACAATCAGATAGTGGGCTATGAGATAGATATAGCGTACCGCTTCTGCAAGGAGTACGGTTATGGTCTTGACATAACCGACATGAATTTTGACGGCATAATCCCCGCTGTATCGGGAGGTAAGGACGATTTCGGTGCAGCTGCCATCACTATCACCGATGAACGCCGAGAAAGTGTCAACTTCTCTGAGCCGCATTATGACGGCGGCTGTGTGCTGGCAGTAACGGCGGAAACTCTTGCAAATGGCTTGGCTGCAGAGAATGGTAGCACCGGGAAAAAAGGATCATTTATAGATTCTGTAAAGGCAAGCTTTGAGAGGAACTTCATCCGTGAGGACAGGTACAAGCTCATATTTGAAGGCATAAGGACCACCTGCATAATAACTGTTCTTTCCGTTATATTCGGTTCGCTACTGGCATTCCTTATATGCCTGTTCAGGCGAATGGACAGTGTGCTTTCGGAAAAGATAGCCAACCTTTATGTAAAGCTGCTGCAGGGCACTCCTATAGTAGTGCTGCTGATGATACTCTACTATGTGGTTTTCGGAAAATCGAAGATCAATGCTATCTGGGTGGCTGTGATCGGTTTTTCTCTCAATTTCGGAGCGTATGTTTCGGAGATACTGCGTTCGGGTATCGAGAGCGTCGATGTCGGGCAGCATGAAGGAGCATTGGCACTGGGATTTAACGAAAATCAGGCATTCTTCAAGTTCATATTCCCGCAGGCTGCTGTAAGACAGCTCCCTGTATACCGCGGTGAGATAATCTCGATGCTCAAGAACACATCCATCGTCGGATATATCGCCATCCAGGACCTTACAAAGATGTCGGATATAATCCGCAGCCGCACATACGAGGCATTCTTCCCGCTCATCGTGACCGCGGTCATATACTTCATCCTCGCATGGGTCATCGCTCTGATACTGAAACTCATCCTGAAACAGATCGACCCGAAGGCTAAAAGGGCAGTAAGGAGAACAGCAAAATGAGCATGATAAAGATAGAGCATCTGCGCAAGGAGTATCCTAATCTTACTCCCCTGAAAGATGTGTGCGTTGAGATAAACAAAGGGGATGTGATCTCCATAATAGGCCCCTCGGGAACAGGCAAATCAACATTCCTCCGCTGCCTCAATCAGCTCGAACAGCCCACATCCGGGACAGTTACATTCGATGGGGAGGTCATCACAGACCCTAAGTGCAGAATGGAAAAGATAAGACAGAAAATGGGCATGGTGTTCCAGTCCTTCAACCTTTTTGCCAACCTTACAGTGATAGAGAACATAACCTCCGCACCCGTGAGCTTGCTTAAAATGTCTGAACAGCAGGCCTATGAGGAGGGTATGGCACTGCTAAGACGTGTAGGCCTTGCAGATAAGGCAGATGTGTTCCCGGATCAGCTTTCGGGCGGTCAGAAGCAGCGTGTGGCGATAGCAAGAGCCATTGCCATGAAGCCCGAAATGATACTCTTTGACGAGCCCACCTCCGCCCTTGACCCGACTATGGCGGGTGAGGTGCTGCAGGTAATTCGCAATCTTGCCAAAGAAGGCATGACGATGATGATCGTCACCCATGAGATGAAGTTTGCCCGGGATGTATCCACAAGGGTATTCTATATGGATGAGGGCGGCATCTATGAGGAAGGCACGCCTGAGAAGATATTCGAGCACCCCGAAAGGGAGAAGACAAGGATATTCATCAAGCGCCTCAAACAGCTGAGACTAAAGGTCGAGAACGCCGATTTCGATTTCATCGCCATGACATCGCAGATAGAGCAATTTGGCACCGAAAATCTCCTGTCCGACAATGTCATAAAGGATCTGCGTCTGATATTTGAGGAGATCGTGATGCAGGGATTTGTAAAGCGGGCTGATGTGTTCCCCATAGATATCACCGTGGAGATATCCGATACGGACAATACCGCAGCCATGGAGATATACTACAGCGGGGAAAGCTATGACCCCATGGAAAGCGGCGATGAGCTCTCTGCAGCCATAGTAAGGAAGATATCCGATTCCTCACAGCACATCTACGAAAACGGGAAGAACACCCTTAAGATATTCTGCCGGATGGTGTGATGCAGGGGGCTGTTATGATGGAGCTTATCTCGTAAACGGGCAGTGATGTCCGAATGATGATGGAATCACAGGGGTATTCCCGCCATGACTGAAATGACTGATGATAATAAAGTAAAAAGTACGGGACGAACATCATCCCGTACTTTTGTGTTTTATTCAAGTCCGTTTTTGAGCACTGCGCCCTGTGCGCCTGATGTAACAAGTGCCGCATAGCGTTTGAGATAGCCTTTCAGCTCCTTGGTCTTAGGAGTGAACTCTGCCATTCTGCGTGCGATCTCTGCTTCATCCACCAGCAGCTCCAGCTTGTAGTTGGGGATATCTATGCTTATCATGTCCCCATCCTTTACTATGCCTATCATGCCGCCCACAGCTGCCTCGGGGGATACATGGCCGATAGCCGCACCTCTTGATGCACCGGAAAAGCGTCCGTCGGTGATGAGTGCCACATCAGAGCCCAGACCCATGCCGATTATAGCCGATGTGGGATTGAGCATCTCGCGCATGCCGGGGCCGCCCTTGGGTCCCTCGTAACGGATAACGACCACATCGCCCTTTTCAATCTTTCCGCCCAGTATGGCAGCCTGTGCATCCTCCTCACAGTCGAATACCTTTGCGGGACCTGTGTGACTGAGCATCTCGGGAGCCACTGCGCTGCGCTTTACAACGGAGCCGTCCTTAGCGAGATTTCCTTTGAGGACTGCTATGCCGCCTGTTTCGGAATAGGGCTTATCAACAGGCCTGATGATCTCGGGATCCTTATTTATGCAGCCTGCGATGTTCTCTCCCACTGTTTTGCCTGTTGCGGTAAGGCAGTCTGTGTTTATGAGACCCTTTTTGGAAAGCTCGTTCATAACAGCGTAAACGCCGCCTGCCTCGTCAAGATCCTCCATATATGTACGGCCCGCAGGAGCAAGGTGGCATAGGTTGGGGGTCTTTTCGCTGATGCTGTTTGCGATGTCAAGGTCTATCTCGATGCCGCATTCATGGGCGATGGCGGGGATATGGAGCATGGTATTGGTAGAGCATCCAAGAGCCATATCAACAGTGAGGGCGTTCATGAAAGCATCATGGGTCATGATATCCAGAGGACGGATATTCTTCCTCCACAGCTCCATTACCTGCATGCCTGCGCGTTTTGCAAGGCGCAGTCTCTCGGAATAAACGGCGGGGATGGTGCCGTTGCCCCTGAGCCCCATGCCTATTGCCTCTGTAAGGCAGTTCATGGAGTTTGCGGTGTACATGCCCGAACATGAACCGCAGGTGGGACAGGTCTTGTTCTCGTATTCCTCAAATTCCTCCTCGGTGATGCGCCCTGCGGAGTATGCGCCCACAGCCTCGAACATGCTTGAAAGGGAGGTCTTCTTG
>JAFPYQ010000341.1 GCA_017394475.1 Oscillospiraceae bacterium
CCGCAGTGCGATAATGAAGAACCACACCTCCGTGCATCTGCTCCAGGCTGCACTCAGAAAGGTGCTTGGCGACCATGTCCATCAGATGGGCTCCTATGTGGATGATACAAAGGGACGTTTCGACTTTGTACATCACGAGGCTATGACCGCTGAGGAGATCGCACAGGTAGAGCGCATAGTAAATGATGATATACTGAGGGCTATACCCGTCACCATGACGGAGATGCCCATAGAGGAGGCCAAGAAGCTCGGTGCAATGGCACTGTTCGGCGAAAAGTACGGCGATATCGTAAGAGTAGTGGCAGCAGGGGATGTATCCGTCGAATTCTGCGGCGGTACTCATGTTGACAATACCGTAAAGCTCGGTATGTTCAGGATCGTTTCGGAAAACTCCGTTGCAGCAGGTGTCCGTCGTATAGAGAGCATAACCTGCACAGGCGTGCTCGAACTGCTTGAACATTATGAGAAGCTCCTGCGTGAGGTAGGCAGCATCACAAAGGCATCCACCTTTGAGGAGATACCCGCAAAGGCAACAGCAAATCTCGCACAGCTCAAAGCTGCGGAGAAGGAAGTGGCAAGCCTCAATTCCAAGCTCGCAAATGCACAGACAGGCGATATCATGGCAGATGCCGTTAAGGTAGGCAGTGTCCGTGCAGCAGTTGCACAGGTGAACAACGTCCCCAAGGATGCTCTTCGCACTATGGGCGATGATGTCAAGGCAAAGGTTCCCGATGCAGTAGTGCTCTTCGTTGACAAGGCAGAGACCGTCACATTCCTGTGTGTATGCGGTGCGGATGCAGTCAAGGCAGGCGCTGATGCAGGCAAGCTCGTCCGTGAGACAGCAGCCCTCACAGGCGGCAAGGGCGGCGGACGCAAGGACAGCGCTACGGCAGGTGCAGGCGATGCATCAAAGGCAGACGAAGCTGCAGCAGCATTCATTTCGATAGTTGAAAAGTGTATAGGCTAATAGTTACGGCTATAATATAAGGAGTTATAACATGGCAGCGAATATAGTTATCGGAACACAATGGGGCGATGAAGGCAAGGGCAAGATAATCGACCTCCTGGCATCCCGTGCGGATGTGGTAGTACGTTCACAGGGCGGCAACAATGCAGGCCATACAGTGGCAAGCGGCGGTGAGACCTACAAGCTCCACCTTATCCCCTCCGGCATACTTTACAAGGATACTCTGTGCCTTATAGGCGCAGGCGTTGTGCTGGATCCCAAGGATATCCTGGGCGAGATAAGCGAGCTTTCCAAGAGAGGACTTTCCTTTGACAATCTCAGGATCGACCCCCGTGCACATATCATCATGCCTTGGCACATCGCTCTTGACGGCCTTTCCGAGAAATTCAGGGGCAACAAGGACATCGGCACCACTCACAGAGGTATCGGCCCTACATATATGGACAAGTATGAGCGCAGCGGTCTGCGTTTCTTCGACCTTGTAAATCCCGATATATTCAGGGAGAAGGCTCGCAGCGCAGGTGAGCTCAAAAATGCCATAATCACCAAGGTATTCGGCGGCGAAGCTCTTGATCTCGATAAGGTCATAGAGGAGTATATCGGTTACGGACAGCAGCTCAAAAAGTACATGGCTGATGTTTCCGTTCTCACCTATGAGGCAAACAAGGCAGGCAAGACCATACTTTTCGAGGGCGCACAGGCTACTCTGCTCGATATAGACTTCGGTACATACCCCTATGTTACAAGCTCCCATCCTCTTTCTGCAGGCGTATGCACAGGTACAGGCGTAGGCCCTCTGATGATAGATGAGATCTACGGCGTTGCTAAGGCATATACCACAAGAGTGGGCAAGGGTCCCTTCCCCACAGAGCTCTTTGATGCAACAGGCGACTACATCAGGGATAAGGGTCATGAGTTCGGTACCATCACAGGCAGACCCCGCAGAACAGGCTGGTTCGACAGTGTTATCGTCCGCCATGCTGTAAGAGTGAACGGACTTTCCGCACTCTGCATAAACAAGCTCGATACCCTTGCAGGCATAGATACCCTCAAGGTATGCGTTGCCTACAAGAAGCCCGACGGCACAGTTATCCGCGATTTCCCGCCCACCCTCGAAGGCCTTGAGGGCTGCACTCCCGTATATGAGGAATTCCCCGGCTTCTCCTGCGATATTTCCGATATACGCGATTATGATTCGCTCCCCGAGGTCTGCAGGAGCTATATCACACGTCTTGAAGAGCTTTGCGAATGCAAGGTGAAGATGATAGGCGTAGGTCCGGACAGAAAGCAGATCATAGAAAGATAAGCTATGAATAAACGTAAGGGTATCTTAATAACTCTTGCGGTCATCATAATCTGCATTCTCGCAGCTGTCCTTCTTTTCGGCGGGCAGCTGCGTTGGCGTATGTACACGGGTGACCGCATAAAAGGCACTGTATGCGTATATATTGACGGCGCACAGTATACTGTCGATCCCGCTGATGTAAAGCAGGCAGACAGTGTAAGGATAAATGACAGCGGGGCTGTGGAATACAGTCTGAAGGCAGATGAATACGGGGCGTACACTGTTGGGCTCGGAAAGTGCGGCACAGAAAAGGATATATACCTGAAATATCATCAATTCAACTGGTGGAACGTCTATCGTTCGGATATCACGCTGAATATAGATATAAAAGAAAACACTGTCACCTGCAAAGGATACAGCACATCTCTTGATGAGTGGGGACACACTGTCCGCACGGATATTGACAAAACTCTTACAATGGTCGAAGAGAACGTATTCATATTTTTGGGTAGTGTGTAGAGGTAAAGTATGCACAAGGAATTTTTGATGGGCAATGCAGCCATCGGCAGAGGGGCTGTATATGCGGGACTTGATTGTATAGCCGGCTATCCGGGCACACCATCTTCTGAGGTGCTCGAAACTGTAGCAAAGGTGAATGACGGCAGTATATACGTGGAATGGTCGGTAAATGAAAAGGCAGCCCTCGAGCTGGCTGCGGGCGCATCCTACTGCGGTGCCAGGTCTATGGTGACTATGAAGCAGGTAGGGCTCAATGTGGCATCCGATCCTCTCATGTCACTTGCCTATGTGGGCGTGAAGGGCGGCATGATAATCATGGTAGCGGATGATCCGGGGCCTATATCCTCCCAGACCGAGCAGGATACGCGGACATTTGCGGCATATTCAAAGCTGCCCTGCTTTGATCCTTCCTCCGTGGAGGAGGCTTTCTATATGGTGCGTGATGCCTTCGAGCTTTCCGAGAAGTATCACACGCCTGTTATCCTGCGCCCTACCACAAGGATATGTCATGCATACGCATCCATAGCCGTGCCCGAAAAAGAGGACTATATACATACATCCCCCGAGGGCTTTGTAAAGGACTCATCAAGATGGGTCATATTCCCGCGGCTATCCTACAAGAACCATATCGAGATAGAAAAGCGTGACCGTGAGCTCACATCCGTGCTTTCGGAGTATAAGCGAAACAGCTTTGAAAAGGGCGATTTGAAGATCGGTATTGCATCCCACGGCATAAGTTCTTCCTATGTAAGGGAAGTACTGAGCGGGATGAAAGAAAAGCCTTCTTTCCTGAATGTGGCAACACCCTTTCCCTTCCCCGAGCAGCTTGCGGTGGAGTTCCTGAAATGCTGTGATGAGGTATTCTGCATAGAGGAGCTTGACCCTGTCATTGAAAGAGAGCTCACCTATCTCTGCGGAAAATATCATCTTGATACCTGCATAAACGGAAAGCTCACAGGGGATATACATCCTGCGGGTGAAAATGATCCCACCTATGTAAAGAATGTACTGAACAGTATCATGGGCAAAACAGACGTACCCGTGAAAGCTGCGGATGCTCCCGAACTTCCCGCCCGTCCCCCCGTGCTGTGTGCGGGCTGTCCCCACAGGGCGTCCTTCTATGCGGTAAAGACTGCCATGAAGGGCAGGAAAGCTGTTTTCTGCGGTGATATCGGCTGCTATACGCTCGGCAATGCACAGCCCCTTGACATGGTGGATACCTGCCTTTGCATGGGTGCGGGAGTGAATATCGCACAGGGCATAGGAAAGATAGAGCCCGATACTACCTGCTTTGCATTCGTAGGCGACAGCACATTCTTCGCATCGGCTGTGACAGGCGTCATAAATGGTGTCTATAATCAGGCAGATATGACACTTATCGTGCTTGACAATTCCACTACCGCCATGACAGGCCATCAGCCCCATCCCGGCACAGGCCGCACCATGATGGGCGAGGTCGTGGAAAAGGTGGATATCGCTGCCGTGCTCCACGGGGCAGGGGTAAAGATGGTGGAGACCGTGGATCCCCTGGACCTTGAAAAGGCAGTTGAGACCGTGAGAAGTGTCAGCGCAGAAAAGGGTGTCAAGGCAATAATATTCAAGTCCCCCTGCGCTATACTCATAAAGCCAGAAAAGCCTGTTATCATCAGCGAAAGCTGCACTCAGTGCAAAAAGTGCATAAAGAGCCTGGGGTGTCCGGGACTTGTGATAAGTCAGGGCAAGGTGGCAATAGAAGCAGCACTGTGTACAGGCTGCGGCCTGTGTGCTCAGGTCTGTCCTTTCCACGCAATACAGAAAGGATAGTGCATGGTAGTCAGGTTCTATGACATAGTCAGTGACGAACTGCTGAGATTTGCCGTCATCATCGCAGTGACACAGGGCAAATGGGTGTTCTGCAAGCACAGGGAAAGAGATACCTATGAGGTGCCCGGCGGTCACAGGGAAAAGGGTGAGGACATCGAGACCACCGCAAGGCGGGAGCTTTATGAGGAAACAGGCGCACTGGAATTTACTCTGAAGCCTGTC
This sequence comes from Oscillospiraceae bacterium, assembly GCA_017394475.1. Classification (GTDB taxonomy): domain Bacteria; phylum Bacillota; class Clostridia; order Oscillospirales; family Ruminococcaceae; genus Huintestinicola. Next base: position 4,797 of record JAFPYQ010000341.1, read on the forward strand.
TGTGCATACTCCGTTACCGCTCCCGATGATCTTGACGGCGAAGAGACCTTCGGTATGCTCTTTTTTGCCGATATATCATCCTTTGAGGATGAACTTCACAGCGAGATAGAAAAGATAGTCATAACCGACATTCTTCCCGATAAATGGACATATCCCCTGATACAGCCGAAGCTGTTTGAAGAAGCACGGCGCAGGGGCATCATCTGAATAAACTGAACAGCTTCGCAGGCGATCCGGCGGAGCTGTTTTCATATACGGCATTTTACGCACAGAAAACGGCAGCTTGTGCAAATCCCCTTGCAAAACTGCGGTCAATGTGATAATATCTTATACAAGGGGGGCGATACAGTGAAGATATCAATAAACATAGACAGGGCACTGAATGACACGGAGATACAGATAAACTGTCCGTCACTCACTCCCGAGACCGAAAAGCTCATCGCCGCCCTGCGCATGATGGACAGCAAAATGACCGTCATACGTGACAATGAGGCGTATATAATAGATATCACCGAGATAGCATATATAGAATCGGTGGACAGGAAGACCTTTGTATACACCGAAAAGGACTGCTATGAAACGAAGCTGAAACTGTATGAGACCGAAGAAAGGCTCTGCGGCAGCGGATTTGTACGGGTGAGCAAGTCAACTCTTGTGAATCTCAAATTCGTGCGGTCGCTCAAAGCAGAGCTTGACAGGCGCCTGCGGCTCACACTTGAAAACGGTGAACAGCTGATAGTTTCAAGGCAGTATGCAGATGAGATAAAAGTACAGCTGGGGGTGAAGTAATGGACAAAAGATCAACATTGCTGGACTATCTTAAACAGATATTCTTAGGCTTCGGCATAACGACAGCCATACTTGAGATGATGGCGGTACTGTTCGGCGATAAGCTCATGGGCTATTCCTCCATGTTCTCTCTTGGTTCACAGGGGATAAGTGCAGCCACTGCCTTTCAGTTCCTGGGTGTGATAGTCCTCATAGTGACACTGCGGTTCATCTTCATGACGGATAGCTTTATAAAGGAACTGACGCTCACCGCAAGGATGGTGTTGTTCTTTATCGGTTCCTTTGCAGTAACAGTGGTATTTATATTCATATTCGGCTGGTTCCCCGTGAACGATCCTCTTGCATGGATGATGTTCATCGTATCCATCACGGTAAAGAGCGTGGTGAGCACGATAGTTTCATCGGCAGCGGAAAAGCAGGAGAACAGACAGCTCGAAGAAGCTCTCAGAAGGATAAAGGAGGGGCAATAATGGAATTTGCGATAAATGCAGGAAATATAACAAAAACATTCGGCAACAGAACGGTATTGGACGGTATAGACCTGAAGATCCCGAAAGGGGAGATATTCGGATTGTTAGGGCCGTCGGGAGCGGGAAAGACAACGCTCATCAAGATACTTACGGGGCAGCTCAGGGCAGATGGGGGCATATCCTCCATAAACGGAAAGAGCAGTACCGCCCTCACAGGTGACGATCACAGGCGCTTCGGCATCATGATGGATGATTTCGGCATCTATGAGCGGATGAACTGCTATGAGAACCTAAAGATATTTGCCCGTATATACGGGATAGATGACAGCTGCATAAAGACAGCCCTTGAAAAGGTGGGACTGTGGAAGTCGGCAAAAACGCCTGCCAAAAAGCTATCAAAGGGCATGAAGGGCAGGCTGAGGCTTGCAAGGGCATTTATGACAGACCCCGATATCCTGTTCCTTGATGAGCCTACAAGCGGCCTTGACCCGACTGCGGCAGACGAGATACACAAGATAATACTTTCGGATAAGGCAAAGGGAAAGACCATATTCCTCACCACCCACACCATGACAGAGGCTGAAAAGCTCTGCGGCCATGTGGCACTGCTAAATGAAGGGAAGATAGTAGAATACGGCACTCCCGCGGAGATATGCCGCAGATACGACCACTGCAGGAAGTTCCGCATACACATGAGGGACGGCAGCGACCTGGAGCTGCCTCACACTACAGACAGTGCAGTGCAGATATCAGAGCTTATAGGCAGTGGCAGGATGGAGACCATACACACCACCGAGCCTGATCTTGAAACAGTATTCATGGAGCTTACCGGAAAGGAGCTTTCGGCATGAGAAACATAAAAGCCATATTTCTGAAACAACTTAGCGATACACTGAAAAACAAGATGGTACTGTTACAGTTCCTGATGTTCCCTGTGGTGGTCATCGTGATGGAGAACAGCGTGGATCTCGAGGGGATGCCCGAACATTTCTTCGTGAAGCTGTTTGCGGTGATGTTCGTGGGGATGGCGCCCCTTACATCTATGTCTTCGATGATAGCAGAGGAAAAGGAGAAAAATACCCTGCGGGTACTGATGATGAGCAATGTAAAGCCTGCGGAATACCTTGCGGGAGTAGGCGCCTATGTATTCCTCATGTGCATGGCAGGAACAGCGGTATTTGCAGTCGTGGGCGGATATGAAGGGAAGGAACTGGCTGTGTTCATCGGTGCCATGACAGCAGGCATACTCCTTTCCATGATAACAGGGGCAGTCATAGGGATATGGAGCAAGGATCAGATGACAGCCACATCCATCACTTATCCGGTGATGATAGTCTTCTCATTCGTCCCCATGCTTTCCATGTTCAATGACACCATAAAGAAAGCAGCACAGATAGTATATTCCCAGCAGATAAGCGAGATAATAAACTGCATAGGCACTGCGGATATAAAGCCTGTGAGCATAGTGGTGCTGGCAGCAGAACTTGCGGCAGTAATGATGATGTTTGCCTATGTATACAGACGCCGCGGACTTGAATGAACTGATATAACGGAAAGGGGCAGCTATGGGACTTTTCAGTGAAATGGTAAAGACTCACAGTGCAGGGAAAATGACACCCGGGCAGACAGAGTCACTGCAGAAACAGAAGCTGAGGAAACTGGTGAGCTATGCCAGGGATAACAGTCCATTCTACAAAAGGCTGTATTCGGGAGTTGGGGAGGATTTTGATCTCTCCGATCTGCCCGCTGTGGATAAATCCACTATCATGGCAAATTTTGACAGCGTGCTCACAGACAGGGATATAAATATGCGGAGGATAGAGGAGTTTACCGCGGATAATGAGAACATAGGCAGGATGATAGACGGGAAATACCTTGTTTTCAAGACCTCGGGCTCCACAGGCATCCCTGCGGTGGTGCTCTACGACAAGCGGAGCATAGATGTATCATCTGCGGTGGCAGCCCTCAGGACATTTGCCAGGGATGAAGATCTGAAAGCCTTCATGAAGCACGGCAAAAAGACAGCAGGCGTCTTTGCGGATCACGGTTTCTATCTTGCCTGCGGTATGTCCCGCTATATGCAGCTGAAAATGCCGCATAAAAAGACCAAGATAACGGTGGATGTGAACGCCCCGGAGGAGCAGATAGTCAAGGAACTCAACGCTTTCAGGCCTGCCATGCTCAGCGGCTACCCGTCAAATCTGGCGCTTCTCGCGGATATAAAAGAGCTCGATATCACTCCGGATGTGGTGATAACAGGCGGGGAACTCCTTACCGATGATATACGAAAGAAGCTGCAGGATAAATTCGGCTGCTATGTCCAGACCCATTATTCCTGCACCGAGGGCGGTGAACTGGCCTGCGAATGCAGTGAAGGTCATCTGCACATCAATGAGGATATCGTGATACTTGAACCTGTGGACAGTGAAAACAGGCCTGTGGGGTATGGTGTGCAGTCGGATAAGGTGCTGATGACAAATCTTTCCAACTTCATACAGCCCTTTATACGCTATGAGATCACCGACAGGGTGGTGATCCATGATGAGCCCTGCAGATGTGGCAGAAGCTCCCGCTGGATAGAGATAGAGGGGCGCACGGATGATATCCTTGTTTTTGAAAACGGCGTGAAGATAGCCCCTATGTCCCTTTACAAGATACTCGAAGAGATAAAGCCCATACGCAGGTTCCAGCTGGTGCACACCGCTCCTGAAAGCCTTGAACTGCGCCTTATCTCCGATGATCCCGAAGGAGCCTTTGAACAGGCAAAGAGAGAGCTGCTCACATTCTTTCAGGAAAAGGGGCTGACAGGCATCAACATCACCCTTTCCGAAAAAATACCGCAGGCACACAAGGTCAGCGGCAAATTCAAGCACATATACACCGACTTTAACACGGGAAAATGATATCCGCCCTTTCCGCCAAAACGGAGAGGGCTTTTTGAATGTCATGGTTTTGCGGAGGCAACAGCAGAAAATGCTTTGATGATAGTTGACTTTACGGGAAAAATATGTTAGTATTATACTGTATATCTTTTTGTCATCAAGGGGTGTTTCAGGTTGAAGAAGATCGCAGATCTCATAGTAGAGAAAAGGATCCTGATATTGATACTCGTTCTTATCATATCAGCAGCTTTTGCTGTCATGATACCGCAGGTAGAGATCAACAGGGACATGACAAAATATCTGCCCGATGATTCATCTATGAAGATCGGTATGGATATCATGGAAAGGGAATTTCCCGCCGAGGAAGAGAACTATACCATAAGAGTGATGTTCAAGGATCTTACCGATGATCAGAAGACCGAGACAAGGGATAGGCTCTTCTATGTAAAATTCGTTACCGATGTGGAGTATGATGCGGATAGTGACGAATACGAAAAGAACGGCTACACGAAATTCGTGCTCCATACGGATTATGATTACAACAGTCCCCAGGAGCATTCCATAGAAAAAACACTGGCGAAGGATTTTGCCTTCAATGACATGAAGTATATGAACGACGGGGACAACACTCCCGGACTCCCGCTGCCGGTGGCCATCTTTGCGGTATCACTGCTGACTATCATACTTATCATCATGAGCCCATCGTGGATAGAGCCTTTCCTGTTCCTGTTCACCATAGGCGCTGCGATACTCATAAATCTCGGAACGAATGTCTTCCTGGGCTCCATTTCCGAAAAGACCCTTGCAGTGGCAGCCATACTGCAGCTCATCCTCTCCCTTGACTACTCTGTCATACTCATGAGCCGCTATCGTCAGGAACTGGTCAGGAACGATGACCCCAAGCGTGCGATGAAAGAGGCATGGGTGGGTGCATTCTCATCTATTTCGAGCAGCTCCCTCACTACAGTGGTGGGTCTGCTGGCACTGATATTCATGAGCTTCAAGATAGGCTTCGATATGGGTGTCGTACTGGCAAAGGGCGTGTTCATCAGCGTTATCTGCACATTCCTCATGCTGCCCGGGCTTATCCTCATATTCTCCGGAGCAGTGGAAAAAACGAAGAAGCCCTCTCCGAAGGTGCCTACAGACGGCCTTGCATCCCTGTGCTTCAAGATAAAACTGCCCCTTACCCTCCTTTTTGTGGCACTTTTTGCAGGTGCATACTTCATGCAGAAGCAGACAGATATCAGCTACTCCATGAAAAACTACGACCCCATCGCCGAGGTGTTCCCGCAGAACAGCACTGTTGTAATGCTGTATGAGAACAAGGACGAAGAAAAGGTGGATGAGATAGCCGAACTTCTAGAAGTGCGCGATGATGTGGACAGTGCGGTGAATTACTCCAATACCATCGCAAAGAAGTACACAGCCGCAGAAATGCCCGATGCCATAAAGGAACTTTCCGGGACTATGGGCGGCAAGGGCAGCAGCATCGAACCCGATGAAAAGTTGTTCAATATGCTGTATTACAAGTATTACGGCGGCAAAACGGGAAAGATGACCGCAGAGGAATTCCTGAACTACGTTTATGACGATGTGCTCTCCAACGGCTCATTCAGCTCCTATATGGACAGCGATATAAAAGCCAATGCAGAGTTCATAAAAAAACTCACCGATACCGAAGCCCTTTCAAGACCCATGACCGCAGAGGAGCTTTCAGGATTTTTCGGCATGGAAAGATCGGACTGTGAACAGCTGTTCCTTTACTATTTCATAAAGAATTCGGGTGCGGGAACGGAAAAAATGACTATCGGTGAATTTGCCGATTTCATCCTTGAAGACCTTGCAAAGGATGAGACCTATTCAAAAATGCTCGACAGTGAGACCATAGCACAGGTCAAGACCCTTAAGAGCTTTACCGATAAGGACACCGTGGAAAAGGAGATGACGGCATCGGAGATCGCTGATGCTCTTGGTATGGACGAGCACGCAGCAAAGCTCCTTATGGTATATCGCCTTGCAGAGCAGAAGGACTACAAGCCCGGCACTATGACCATAGATGAACTCATCCGCTTCATAAAACAGGATGTGGCAGCAGACAAGGACTTTTCCGTATTTTTTGACAAGGATGCTCTTTCTCAGATAGATAAGCTGGAGAGCTACACGAATACGGCCAATATCACACAGCAGCGCAGTGCGGGCGAGCTTGCACGGATGCTGGGCATGGATGAACAGATCGTAAAGCAGCTTATACGCCTTGATGCAAGAGGACTGGATCTTGACAACAAGAAGATGACACTGGTGCAGTTCACATCATTCCTTGATACGATGATGCAGGATCCCACCTTCGGGAGCGGATTTGATGAGACGACCCGCGCCAATATCCGCAGCATGAAGGCCATAATAGACACCGCAGCATCAAAGAGGGCACTCTCTCAGGCAGAGCTGGCGCAGATCATGCAGATGGATGAAAATTCCGTCTCCCAGATGCTCATGGGCTATTCCATACAGACAGGCGGCGACCCTGCTAAGATAACCCTTACCGATTTTGTGGACTATATCGTCAATTACATCCTTTCCGACCCGGGTTACGCACAGCGTTTCAGTGCACAGAACAGCGCCGAGAATGTGATGATGATGCAGCAGCTTTGCCATGCAGCCGTAGCTGACACCCAGCTCGGCATGAACGAGTTCTCACAGATGTTCGGCATGGACAAGGAACAGGTCAGACTGATGTTCACGCTGTATTTCGGCGATGCGGAAAAAAAGATGTCCCTTTATGATCTTGTGGACTATCTTAATTCCTATGTGCTCAAAGACCCCATGCTCTCATCCGGGATAGACCGCTCTCTTTCCGGGGAACTGAGTTCTCTCAAAAAGATGATGGATACGGCAGTGAGCAAGAAGAAGCTGAGCTATACCGATTCCGCTGCCATGTTCGGCATGGATGCAGACACCATGAAGCTGCTTTATGTATTGAAGGAGCAGAGGAAGGCAGGCACATCGGAGGACGGAGAGAAAGAAGAAAACAAGATATCACTATCGGAGCTGGCGGAGTTCCTGAGCAGCAGCAAGGACAAGCTTGAAGGCATGGCTGATGAGGATATGCTCTCAAAGGTGGATACCCTCAAAGACATCATGGATGCTGCACGGGCAGAAGAAAAGCTGAGTGAAAGGCGCCTTTCGGAGATAACAGGCATAGATGCCGGAAATGCAAGAAAGCTGTTTTTCCTCTATACCTACAAAAAGGGCGATACCAGCGGCTGGCAGCTCTCACCCAAGCGTTTCGTGGATTTCCTTGCGGATAATGTGCTTTCCGATGAGGAACTCTCCAAAAATATATCCGAAAGTGACAGCAGCAGGCTCACAAGTGCATCAAAAATTATGGATGCAGTTATATCAGGAAAGCCCTGTACAAGTGATCAGATGGCAGACCTGTTTGACGGTATGTCCGAGAAGATGGACAGATCGATGATATCTCTGCTGTATCTGTACCATGATGCAAATATCTCACCGGATACCACACAGCGTATGTCCGTTGAAGAGCTGATGGTCTACCTCAACGATAACCTGGTCTATGACAGTACGTTCTCAGCGGTACTCACTGCGGATATGACATCGGATATAAAGGAAAGCGCCGACAAGCTGAAGGAAGGCATCAGTCAGCTCAAGGGCGAGAACTATTCAAGGATGATACTTTCTGTTTCTGTCCCCGACGAGGGCAAACAGACAGATGAATTCTACAGCTTCCTTGACCGCAAATGCAGCGAGCTGAACGGCAGCTACCACCTCATAGGTGCATCTGCCATGAATTATGAGATGGGGCAGACCTTTGAGGATGAATATCTGTTCATAACCCTCCTCACCGCTGCGGCAATATTCGTAGTAGTGCTCATCACCTTCCGCTCCCTGACAGTCCCGCTGATACTGGTACTTCTTGTCCAGTGCGGCGTGTTCATCACAGTCACCGTGGTAGGTCTGCAGGGATACAGCATCTACTTCATAGCTCTTGTTATAGTGCAGTGCATACTCATGGGCGCTATGATCGACTATGGCATACTGTTCAGCAATTACTACCGTGAATCAAGGAAGAAATACTTCCGCGAGGACTCGCTGAAACTGGCGTATGCAGGTTCTATACACACTATCCTCACCTCGGGCGTTATCATAGTGGTGGTCACCGCCATACTCGGCCACAGCTTCGGGGAGCCCACGGTAGAACAGATCTGCCGCACTATCTCCATCGGCGCTGCAAGTGCGCTGATACTCATAGTGTTCATCCTTCCCGGCATACTTTCCTGCCTTGACAGGATAATGGGCGGAAGGGATAAGATAGAAGAGATAGGCTGATAAAAACACGGCACGAGAGCTCTGTGGCTCCGTGCCGTGTATGTTTTTATCCAAGGCTTTCGGCAAGCTCTTTCATTCTGCCTGCGACTTCATCGGCTTCATTATAGACAATCTCAATATGGGAGCAGTCAAATTCGGCAGTGGTGATATTATCCATCCCCTTGGCGTAGTCGTATGCATAGCCGCGCCAGGTCTCGTTATCCATGCCGGTGCCGCCGCCTGCGGAAAGCAGCAGGAGAGTGGGAC
>JAFPYQ010000342.1 GCA_017394475.1 Oscillospiraceae bacterium
TTCGTTCTTAATACATTTTGACAGTGTTTTTCCTTAATCTGCATTTTGGGCAGGCGGTATTGTTGTACCTATTTGATATTTGTAAACTTTCTGTGAACTTTTACCGCTTCATCTTGATTTATTTATAGTTGGCTCCTGATAGATGCTCATATTTTTTTTATTGAACGGTCGTGCTTGGTGGAGACGTTCTTCACCGCCTGCTTTATATCGTCCATGTGCTCATAGCGGAAGTCCTTCCACAGCTTGATTATGGCGGGGACGATGAATATCCCCATGGCTATCGCCCCTGCTATCTCAAAGGAGTCGATGCAGCGTTCAAGGAAGGTCTCGTGATCCCCCATGACAAGGGACTGCATGGTATAGAATACAGCAGAGCCCGGTACGACGGGGATTATCCCCACAATAAGGTACATCGTGACGGGGGAGCGGAAAAGCCTTGCGAGGACTTCTGAATATATAGCAAGTGCGGTGGTCGCAAGGAAACAGGCACGGACTTCACCAATGCCCTGATGGAGCAGAACAAGATCCACCGCTTTGCAGACTACTGCACCGATAGATGCGGCAAGCAGGTTCTTGCGGCGTACATTGAACTGCACACCGAACCCCATACACGAAAGAAAAGACAGCGCGCAGGGGATCAACAGATCATATATTATATCCATAGCTTATGAAAGATCGCGGGAAATCGTTTGATCAGCGGGAGTGTACCGTATCTGCACTGATCGTTTTGCAGGGGTGCAGCGGAGCCGCAGTCGTAAAAAGTGACCTGTCCGGCCTCATCGGAAGAACGACCTTTATTATTTTACCACAAAATACGGAAAAATGCAAGTGTTTTCACGTTATTTACAGGCAATCAGAAAATCCGCCGCCTGTCAGATGCCGGGAAGGGATCAGTTCATCCCTTCCTCGCCGTTCTTGTTTATCAGAGCATCGACTCTCATATTGAGGGATGGATATCCCGACAGGTCGGGGGAGGCGGCGAAAACATCCGCAGAAGCCTGTGCAGCCTCGGTGATGAGCTTTGTATCGTTGCCCAGGTCTGCGAACCTCAGCGGCGGGAAACCGCTCTGGCGGGTGCCGAAGAAATCGCCTGCGCCCCTCATCTTCATATCCTCCTCGGCTATGACAAAGCCATCGTTTGTGGAGGAGAATTTTCTCAGGCGCTCTCTCACCTCGGGGGTGGGATTATCTGTGAGAAGGATACAAGTGGAGGGGTATTGTCCGCGCCCTACGCGGCCTCGCAGCTGGTGGAGCTGTGAGAGCCCGAACCGCTCTGCGCTCTCTATCATGATCACCGTGGCATTGGGCACATCCACGCCTACTTCTATGACGGTGGTGGATACGAGCACCTTTATATCCCCGCTCTTGAAGGCGGACATGACCTCGTCCTTCTGGGCGCCCGACATTTTGCCGTGCAGCAGTGCCGTCTTGTATCCTCCGATAATGCTGCCTTCCAGCATTTTTATGTATTCCTCGGCGGACTGCACTTCCATTTCGGGATTTTCCTTTATCATCGGGCAGACGATATACGCCTGCCTGCCTGCATCCAGTTCCTTTTTCACAAATCCCAGTGCCCGTGGGCGCAGCTTTCGCGTGACGGCGTGGGTGCCTGTTTTCTGCCGCCCCTTGGGGTACTCGTTTATTATGGATATGTCAAGGTCGCCGTAGAGTATGAGTGCCAGCGTGCGGGGTATGGGTGTGGCGCTCATGACCAGCTTATGGGGATGTCCGCCCTTCTGTGCCAGCATTTTGCGCTGCTCCACGCCGAAACGGTGCTGTTCATCGGTGATGATGAGCCCTAAGTCGGCAAATCCCGTCTGCTCCGATATAAGGGCATGGGTGCCCACCACCACATCCACCTCGCCGTCTGCGATGAGGGCGCGTTCCTCTCTCTTCTGCTTTTCGGTCATAGAACCCGTGATGATGCCCACCTTTACTCCGAGGGGGGAAAGAAAGCTGTCAAGAGTGGCTCTGTGCTGCTGGGCGAGTATCTCGGTGGGTGCCATGAATGCGGTCTGTGAGCCGTTTTTGTACACGAGCCAGCAGGCTGCGGCGGCAACTGCGGTCTTTCCGCTGCCCACATCGCCCTGTACGAGCCTGTTCATGGGCACTGCGGATGCCATATCCCTGAATATCTCCTCTATGGCAGTGTGCTGGCCGCCTGTGAGCTCAAAGGGCAGTGCGGACGTGAACTCTGTCAGCGGGAACTGCTCCATGGCATGGCTGCCGCTGACTCGGCTTTTCCCGCGTATTTTCTTCATGGCACACTGCATGATGAACAGCTCATCAAAGCCGAGCCTGCGTTTTGCGGTGGCGACTGCATCCATCGACTGGGGAAATTGTATGTTCTTTACAGCCCAGTCAAGGGTGGAAAGCTCGTATCTGCGGCGTATCTCATCGGGGAGAAAATCGGGGATATCGCCGATGAGCCCTAATGCCTGCTTTACATTGTCGGTTATCTGGTTCTGGGAAAGTCCCTCTGTCAGCGGGTATTTGGGGAGTATCAGCTGCCGCTCGCTGTCGCTTACGAAAACAGGGGAGTTCATCTCAAAACGCCTGAAATTATAGGTCACCTTCCCGTAGAAGCGGTAGCTCTGCCCTTCCTCCAGGAGAGCATATATAAAGCGGTTGTTGTAGAAGATAAGGGTCATCTGCCCAGTCTCATCCTCCGCGGTGACCTTGTACAGCACCAGCCCCTGCCGTATCTTCTGCGGGTCTGCTTTATGGACTATGACCAGCTTTACCACGGCTGAGCTGTCCGGGGCAATGTCCTTTACAGGTGTGGGAGAGGTGAAGTCTATATAGTCACGGGGAGCGTAGCCTATAAGGTCGCCCAGGGAGTGTATGCCGAGCTTTGCGTACTGCTCTGCGCGTTTATCCCCCACGCCCGAGAGGATGCGCACTGTTTTTGATATATCCATTTTTATAGTTATCGGTTATGGGCCATCGGCAGGAAACGGCTGATGACCGGATATCCGCAGGGGCTGCCTGTGAGCTTTTATGCCTGTTTTGCCTGCTGCAGGCATCGATCCCGCGGTTTTGTTTGTGAGTATACAAAGGAAGGCTCCGTGTCATCGGCAGCCCCCGGGAAATGTTTACGGATGCTTATATATGATGACGGAAAACTGATAATATTATACATCATTATACCGACAAAGTCAACTATTGACAAACCCCGATAAACATAGTAAAATATATGAATACACCCACAGCATGACCGCCGCAGTATATGGAGAGCGGTGCTCCGACTCGTCTATGGGGTGTAATGGGAGCTGATGATATGGCAGATAAAAACATAGAAAAAAAACTCAATGATCTGGTACAGCTCATACTGTCGGATTACGGCACAGAGCGGGATATAGATAAATATGACGGGTTTTCTCAGCCCGACAGGGATGTTATCGTCCGTATGACCGAGCAGCTTAGGAACGTGGTCTTCCCGGGCTTTTTCAAGAACAAGAGCTACAAGGTGTATACCGTGCACAATAATATCACCATGCAGCTTGAGGATATACTGTATAATCTGGTGCGGCAGATAACCATCGTCCTGCGCTATGCACGGGGCTGTGAGGATCTTGATGAGGCGGCACTGGGCGAACGTGCGGAGGAACTGGCCTTTGAGTTCCTGTCGGCCATCCCGAAGATAAGGGAGTATATCCAGACCGATGTGCTTGCCACCTTTGACGGTGACCCTGCTGCATTCAACACCGATGAGATAATCTACTCATATCCCGGACTGTATGCGATCATGGTCTATCGCCTGGCTCATGAGCTGTTCACTCTCGGAGTGCCCCTTATCCCCCGTATTATGACGGAGCATGCTCATTCCGTAACGGGTATAGACATCCACCCCGGTGCAACTATCGGCAGATATTTCTTCATCGACCACGGCACCGGCATCGTTATCGGCGAGACCACCGAGATAGGCGAGAATGTGAAGATCTATCAGGGCGTTACTCTGGGTGCTCTTTCCACAAGGGGCGGGCAGAAGCTGCGCAGCAAAAAGCGCCATCCCACAATAGAAGACAATGTGACCATATATTCCGGCGCATCCATTTTGGGAGGCGATACCGTGATAGAGCATGATGTGGTCATAGGGGGCAACGCTTTCATAACAAAGTCTGTAAAGGCAGGAGCAAGGGTATCGGTAAAGAATCAGGAGCACACGGTCCGCTTCGGAGCGGACAACAAGCCTGTGAGCGGCGACAGCGAGGATGTGGGGCAGGCAGACAACTGGTTCTATATGATATGAAGCAGAAGGGGCTTATCGGAAGGAAAAAGATGAAGCATATAATATCAGGCATGCTCGCAGCGGCACTTGTGGCTGTCTGTGCGGTGTGCAGTTCATGTGAAACGGAGATAGAGGAGATACGGGAAACTGCCCTTTCATCGGAAACGGCGCAGCTTTCAAACCCGAATGCCACAAAGGAGACAACGGATACCTACAGGTATCTGTGTGACAGCTTCGGCAGCGTTATGCTCAGCTGTCAGCAGGAATCAACGTGGATGGGCTCTCCCGATTTCGAGATGGACTATATATTTGATATCACGGGCAAATATCCCGCCATGCGGGGGCTTGACTTCATGAACGATGATTTTGACGGAGTCGTGGAGAGGGCAAAGGAGTGGCATGAAAAGGGCGGCATAGTCACGATATGCTGGCACACGGGCATAAACGGCAAGGGCTACAAGGAGAGCCTTGACGATAAGCCCGATTTTGACAAGCTGTTCACCGAAGGTACGGATGAATACAATGGGATGATCGCCAACTGGGACAAGGCAGCGGCAGCGCTCGCCGTGCTGCAGGATGAGCACATCCCCGTACTCTGGAGACCCTTCCACGAGTTCGACGGAAAATGGTTCTGGTGGGGCAAGGGCGGCAGAGAGAAATTCATAAAGCTCTGGCAGATGCAGTATGATTATTTTACCCGGAAAAAGGGGCTCAACAACCTGATCTGGGTCCTGGGCTATGCCGACAATGTAAAGGACGGCTGGTACCCGGGGGATGATTACTGCGATGTGATAGGCTCTGATACCTATGACGACTCCACCCACAAAAAGGCGTGGAAGCGCCTCTCGGCTATGAACACAGGCAAGCCGCTGGCATTCCATGAGTGCGGGAAGGTGCCCGCCGTGGAAAAGTTTGAAAAGGATGAAGACCTGTGGGCATGGTTTATGATATGGCACACCGACCACCTTATGAAAAATGATAAGGAGACACTCAAAGCGGTCTACAACAGCGAGAAGGTCATCACCCTTGATGAGCTCCCTGCACTGTATACTGTGAATGCTTCGGAAGAAGGCGAAGATGATGAGGATTAAAGCGATGATCTCTGCGGCACTGACGGCAGCTCTGCTGCTCACATCCTGCGGTACGGGAGCTGCCCGTACACAGACAACAGAGACTGTACCTGCCACCCCCACGGTACAGGAAGCGGATTTTATGGGCTGCTTTCTGGGCGGCGATACATCCGTCAATTACCTCGGCATGAGCCTGGAGGAATTCAACAACGCCACCGGCAATGTCTATACGGAAGAAAACGCCCTGGAGTATGACAAGGATTTCGGCTACGCCAAATTCTCATTCGGCGGGATGGACGGGCTTTTCTGCGGCCGTGCTCCCTTCGGGAAGCAGATGGATGTGTCCTTCTCCATCACCTTCAAGGATGACAGGATAAAGGAGATGCGGTACATCGTGGAAGGCGATGACGACGATCCGGACAAGGTGGTACAGGCCATAGCGGATGCACTCAGAAAGGGCTTGCCCGACGATTACAAGGAGGAGCACGAGATACCCTCGATGGGCAGCGGTTCTGTAAGGTTCGCAAACGACACCGACGGTTATGTGTTCTCGGTCTGGAAATCAAAAACAGGCGGAAAAGGATATCCCGTGTTCTTCACACTGGAGAGCTACAAGGACAAATACGGAATGGAATAGAAGATACGGGAACTGTCTGCCGTTCTGACACACCCTATGTAAGATCGGAAGGGATGATCATGCTCAATATAATTTTCGGAGACTGCCCCGAGGCGATATACAACACAAGCGTGTATTTCAACAATACCTACGAGGATGAGTGGCTGACAGATGAATTTGCGAAAAAAGTGATAAAGGCGGTAGATAAGTCCGAGGTGCTGGGCGCTCATGCGATAGAAAGCCCCGTGCTCGGAGTGATACCTCCCGAAAGGCTGGCGGGCGGTACAAAGACCGTACTGTTGATAAAAAATAAGCCGGATATGATCTTCAATGCTTCGGCCTGCGGTGACAACTGTGCAAGATTCATACTTGAAATAGCCCGTGACAGAGATATTACGATAAATCTTCGCCATGTCATGGATTTCAGGCGGAAAAAATTCAAAGCGCATATCATAAACAATGATGTTTATACGGATAATTATACCGATTATCTGTTTAATGCCGTTGATTTTGTGTGAGGTGCGTCATGACCGGAAAATACAGGGTAGTCGTTCGTAACAACAAGGTACAGTTCACACTTGATATAGAACGGAATATCACGATAATACAAGGTGAGAGCGCACGGGGAAAGACGACCCTGGTGGAGATGCTCGGCCTTTATCAGCGGTTTGGCAGAAAAAGCGGCATTTCGGTGAGCTGCAGTGCAAAGACCGCAGTCTGCACCGCTCCGATGTGGCAGATGTTCATTGAAAATACGCATAACAGCATAATATTCATCGACGAGGGGAACGATTTTGTCGTTACCCGGGAGTTTGCGGAAAAGGTAAAGGCATCGGACTGTTACTTTGTCATAGTGACAAGGGAGAACCTCTATCAGCTCCCGTACAGTGTGAAAAGCATACTTCAGCTCAGGACGACTGCAAAGCGCTCAAAGGTGACATACAGCAGAGCTTTTCCGGTCTATGACAGACTGGACAGCCTTATATGCGGTGATGGATATACTTTCCTTACAGAGGATAAGGGCGCGGGGAATGAAATGTTCTCACACATAGCTGCTCTGTACAAAACAAAGTGTATATCGGCTGATGGAAAGTCAAACATAAAAAAGATAATAAAGGCGCAGCCGGAGGACAAATTCATCATTACAGCCGACGGCGCTGCGTTCGGTGCGGATATGGCTGATGTGTACAGGATGATCTCGGACAGGGGAGAACAGTTCATGCTCTATCTGCCCGAATCCTTTGAATGGATGATATTGTCTTCTGATATAATACATAGTGCGGGACTTGAAGATATCCTGAACGCGCCGTGGGAATATGTGAAAAGCGAAGAATTTATAAGCTGGGAGCGGTACTTTACACATCTTCTGACAGAGTTGACAAAAGGCACTCCGTTGCAGTATGACAAGACAAAGCTGGCAAAGGCATATCTCACAAAGGAAAATATCAGAAAAATAATAACTGTGATGACTGCAGAAAGGTGATGACTCGCGAAGATAAGATCATCAAAGAGATCTTCCCGTAAAACGTAAAGGATAAAAGACATATTATCATCGACACCAACCGGCCGGACTTCCGGGCAATGACAGAACAAATACAGGGATACACTGAAACGGAACAAAGACATATTAATGTAATGTTATGATCTATTCAGCGTTTCCATAGATCAAAAACAATGAAAAGAGGCAAGACCTGATAACAGGCAAAGAATGGATCGTATAGCATTTTTCAGAGATCTGAGCATAATAATCGTTTCGGCGAAGCTGTTCGGACTGGTGGCACAGAAGCTCAAAGCCCCCTCGGTGGTGGGTGAGATAATCGCGGGGCTGGTCATAGGACCGTGTGTGTTCAATTTGGTGGGTCAGTCGGATTATCTGTCGCTGCTGGCGGAGATAGGCGTTGTGCTGCTGATGTTCGATGCGGGGCTCGAAACGAACATGAAGGACCTTATAAAAACAGGACCTAAAGCCTTTGCAGTCGCCTGCACCGGAGTGTTTGTCCCCCTTGTGGGAGGTACGGCACTGTACAGTGCATTCTACGGGTTTGACGGGATAGGCACGGAGGAGTTCTTCCGCGCACTGTTCATCGGCACTATAATGACAGCCACCTCGGTGGGCATAACAGTCAGCGCCCTCAAGGAGCTGGGCAAGCTCAAGGACGAGGTGGGAACGCTCATAATGAGTGCTGCCATAATAGATGACATCATCGGCATCATAGTCCTTACATTCGTTATCGGCTTTAAAAACCCCGATTCAAAGCCCTCGGATGTGCTGATAAAGACAGCACTGTTCATAGGCCTGTCCATAGGCATCGGCACGGTGATGCACTATGTGTTCAAATGGCTCGACAAGAAATATCCCCATCAGCGCAGGATACCCATACTGGGTCTTGCCCTGTGCATGTTCCTTGCCTTTGCCGCAGAAACCTTCTTCGGCATCGCGGATATCACAGGCGCTTATGTGGCGGGACTGATACTCTGCACTATCCAGGATTCGGACTATATCGCATCCAAGGTGGATATAAATTCCTATATGATATTTGGCCCTGTGTTCTTTGCCAGCATAGGCCTCAAAACACAGTTCGACCAGCTCGACACACAGCTTATCGTATTCTCACTGTGCTTTGTGGCAGTGGCACTTATCACCAAGATAATCGGCTGCGGCTTCACCGCCAAGGTGCTCGGTCATGATATGAGAGACAGCCTTAAGGTGGGCGTTGGCATGATGACCAGAGGCGAGGTCGCCCTCATCGTCGCACAGAAGGGGCTCACCGTGGGGATGCTCGATGCAAAATACTTCACCTGCGTTATTCTGCTGATAATAGTATCATCCATCACAACTCCCCTTATACTCAAAGCCCTTTACAGCGATAAAAAGAAAGCGGCAGCCTGAATCGTGGCATCCGCAGCTGTGTCTTCATCACATAAGGAGGTCGTCCGTGATGCGTTCCCTCAATCACCGCCATAATATAAAGGTCGGCGAACCGCCGCAGTTCATAAACGGTCAGGGCCTTGCCCCCATACGTTCATACCGTCTGGGGCTGTTCAATATGGCATACTGCGGCTGCCCTGCCATAGCGATATACAACGCCCAGAGGCTCTGCGGGAAAAAGCCGGATCTGTTCAGAATCGGCGCTCTTGTGGAGGTGTATGCCCTGACCCTTTTCGGCGTGTTCGGTGCATCGCCCTGGCGGCTGAAATGGGTGCTTGGCAGGCTGGGCATGGAAAATGAGACTGTAAAGGATGTGGACAGCTTCCGGAGAGCACTTGACGGGAACATCGCCATACTGTGCTACAAAACGGGGCTCAAATGGAACTCCACATGGCATTTCGTAGCCATAGACGGGCGGGAGAGACCCATGCTCATATACAACCGCTACAACGATCTCGACCGTCCTTCCCCCATAAACAATATCGATGAGCTCATAACACCGAAGCAGTTCATAACGGCGTATGTGCTCAAAGACGGCAGTGCCCTGCAGGAAGCGTGAAATATGAGGCTCGATGTATATCTTTCCGCTCACGGTGTCAAGAGCCGTGAGGAGGCGAAAAGGCTGATAAATGACGGCGATGTGCTGGTCAACGGAAAGCCCGCAAAGCCCTCCCTCGATGTTTCGGATACAGATGATATAAAGGTGCTCTCAAAGTGCAGATATGTGTCCCGTGGGGGGCTCAAGCTCGAAAGGGCAGTGGAGGAGTTCGGCATCTGCCTTGGTGGCTGTGTATGCCTTGACATAGGCGCATCCACAGGGGGGTTCACCGATGTATGCCTGCAGAATGGCGCTGGGTATGTCTATGCCCTTGACGTGGGACATTCCCAGCTCGATGAAAAGCTCAGGGGAGACAGCAGAGTGAAGTGCATCGAAGGCGTGAACATCAGGAACGTGACAGCGGGGTTTTTTGAAAAGACGATAGATTTTATCTGCTGTGATGTGTCCTTCATATCCCTGCGGCTCGTCCTTCCCGTGATATACTCACTGCTCGGTGCGGGGAAGAAAGCAGTGGTGCTGATAAAACCGCAGTTCGAGCTCACAAAGGGGCAGCTGGGCAAGGGCGGGATAGTGCGCTCGGAAGCCCTTCGTGAACAGGTAAAGCGTGATATATCTGCCTTTGCCGCAGGATGCGGGTTTAAAGTACAGGGTGTGATACCTTCTCCCATAAAGGGCGGCGACGGGAATGAGGAATACCTGATGGCACTGTATAAAATAGACGGACAGGCTTTTGCATCGCACGAACATTAGAATTATTAGAAATTGATTATAATGATTGACATACGCGTACTGATATGGTATCATATCAGTATGCGTATGTTTGCGTTTCAGCGATATGTCCCCGACCGTATGGAAGAAAAGAGATATGCTGCGGTCAAGCGGGGAACGAATATCGCCAGCTGTGAAAGGAGTTCGTAATGAAAAATACCGGAAGAATGACTGCGGTGGTGACGGCACTTATCATGTGCCTTTCCTTTGCAGGCTGCGGCAATACAGAGAAAAGTGCAGTGGCTGCTGTAACAGAAAGTGATGTCTTCCTGCCAAAGGGCTATACAATGGACGATCTTAAAAATATGATCTCCATTGACGGAGATACTATCCCACTGCCCGCTACCGCTGATTCGATCATCGAAGCTCTCGGTGAGCACTACTCCTATGATGCCTTCAGCATAGCCGAAGATCAGACCCCCGATGAGTATTTTGAGGAAAAAAGCTCCTGTGGTGTGTATATCCGCAAGGATAACGATACTATTCTTTTCAGTATGAGCCTGGCAAAAGAAAACTATACGGGCAGCATCGCAGATAGTCCCATTTATAATATCGGTACGCTCAGAAAAGATGATTTTGAAAAATGTGGTCTTGAATTAAAGCTGCTTGATAAGCTGACATTTGACAGCAATGTTGCCGATATCATCAAAGTGCTCGGAGAACCATCGACAGGCAGCGCGGGAAATAATTTGCGATATGTATTCTACGATGATGAGCTTGAACTGGAGATCACGTTCCGTATGGAAAAAGACTGTTACAAGGTCGGTAAGGACGGTAAAAAGACTACTTTGGTCAAGGAAAGGGATAATCGGATAAAGGGTATAACCATTGATAAGTTCCTTTGATAATGTTTAGAAGATCAGAGCCGTTATCGGTCACCAGACACTAATACCCGCGAATGAGCGTTCATTCACGGGTATCGTTCTTTCTATGCGCTATGCGGTTTTGATATCCTTTATCCCCAGTGCCCTTATTGCATTGAGAACGGCTATGACCATAACGCCCACATCTGCGAATATGGCGAGCCACATGCTGGCAAAGCCCAGAGCACCCAGCAGCAGGCATATAAGCTTTATGCCTATGGCGAACCATATATTCTCGTAGACTATCCTCATGCATTTTTTGGCATGGCGCACAGCCAGCGGTATCTTTATGGGGTCGTCATCCATTATGACCACATCCGCAGCCTCTATGGCCGCATCCGAACCCAGCGCACCCATGGCTATGCCTATATCCGCACGGGAGAGCACGGGGGCATCATTAATGCCGTCCCCCACAAAGGCAAGTGCCTGATCTGCGGGCTTTGCCTTTAACAGCTCCTCCACGCGCTCCACCTTCTGGGCGGGCAAAAGCTGCGTGTATACGGTGTCGATGCCTATCTCCTTTGCCACCGATTCACCTGTGTTCTTTATATCCCCCGTGAGCATGACTGTCTTAGTGATGCCCTGGGCTTTGAGCTCCCTGATGGTCTGGGCGGAGTGCTCCTTTATCGTGTCGCTGATGAGGATGTGACCTGCATATTGTCCCTTCACAGCCATGTGTACCACTGTGCCGACGCAGTGACATTCACGGTAATCAACGCCTATGTGCTGCATCAGCCTGTCATTGCCCACAGCTACCTTCACATCATCCACATCAGCAAGGATGCCCTTTCCGCCGATCTCCTCGATTATGCCCAGCCTGCTGCGGTCTATATCCTGACCGTATGCCCGCTGTATGCTCTTGCTGATGGGGTGGGAGGAAGGGCTTTCGGCAATGGCAGCGTATTCTATGAGCCTGCTGTCCTCCATAGTGCCGTGATGTATGCCGTTCACATCGAACACGCCCTTTGTGAGGGTGCCGGTCTTGTCGAATACTACGGTCTTCACCTTTGAGAGGGTCTCAAGGTAATTGGCGCCTTTGATGAGTATGCCCTTGCGGGATGCACCGCCCAGCCCTGCGAAGAAGCTCAGGGGGATGCTTATCACAAGCGCACAGGGGCAGCTTATTACAAGAAATGTGAGCGCTCTGTACATCCATGTTCCCCACAGCGCTGCATTGCCTGCGATGATGTTCACAACGGGTGGGAGGATCGCCAGCAGCAGCGCCGATATGCACACTGCGGGAGTGTAGTACTTTGCGAATTTGGTGATGAACTTTTCCGATTCCGATTTCTTGGAGCCGGAGTTTTCCACAAGCTCGAGTATCTTTGAAGCGGTGCTCTCCCCGAATTCCTTAGTGGTGCGTATGCGCAGCACGCTGCTCATATTTATCGAGCCGCTTATCACTTCATCGCCCACAGCTACATCACGGGGCAGGCTCTCGCCTGTAAGGGCGGCGGTGTTGAGCGTTCCGCTGCCTTCGATCACTGTGCCGTCTATGGGTATCTTTTCGCCGGGATTCACCACTATGACAGCACCTGTTTCCACCTCATCCGGGTCTGTCTGCACTATGCCTTCATCTGTTTCAAGGTTTGCATAGTCCGGGCGGATGTCCATAAGCTCCGATATGCTCTTTCTGGACTTACCCACGGCTATGGACTGGAAAAGCTCGCCTGTCTGGTAGAAAAGCATGACCGCAACGGCCTCGTTGTAATCCCCCGAGCCGTTTACCACCGCGATAACGAATGCGCCCACGGTGGCAATTGCCATGAGGAAACACTCATCGAACACCTGACCGTTGACTATTCCGTGAACGGACTTGCGCAGGATATCATAGCCTATGACAAAATAGGGGATGAGGTAGAGCAGGAGCCGCGGTATCCCCGCAACGGGGATAAAATGCAGCACCACCAGCAGTACTGCCGTTATAATTATCCTGATAAGGACTTTTTTCTGTTTTTTATTCATACGCCCGCCTCTCTTTTTGACATTGAGATGACTGTGGTATAATTGCACCTGATGCTCTCTCTGACAATGAACCCGTGCCTTTCAAAATACTTTTCTTTATCGGAATGATAGAAGTCTTTGAAAAAGCGGGGGGTGGTGAGTATCTCCAGAATATACACAGGAGCGAATCTGAGCTTCCGTGATATGCTTTCC
The DNA here is from genome assembly GCA_017394475.1 of Oscillospiraceae bacterium. Classification (GTDB taxonomy): domain Bacteria; phylum Bacillota; class Clostridia; order Oscillospirales; family Ruminococcaceae; genus Huintestinicola. Next base: position 13,194 of record JAFPYQ010000342.1, read on the forward strand.
TCTCGCTCCCATTCGATGACGATCAGTGTCCCGTCGGGGCTCAGAAGCCTTCTTGCTTCATCCAGTATGTCACGGCGGAGCTGCTCGGTACATTCGTGAAGAACAAGCCCCAGTATGATGTGATCGAAACAACCGTCCCTGAGCCCTGTATCCGCTGCATCACGGCAGAGGAGCTTCACATTGTCAAGGTGCATTTTCCCGCTCTTTCTCCGGGCCTGCCTCAGCATTGGCTTTGATCTGTCAAGTCCGACTACGGTGTTGGCAGGGTTTTTCGCTGCGATCGCCAGTCCGTTTGACATAGTGCCGCAGCACATATCGAGCACCCTTGACCTTTTGTCGGGGATAAGCCCTGCTGCTGCCGTGAGCGGATGGGTACTGCCGTCTTTGAGCCATGCTCCGAGCAGAAGATCATATCCCGCCGAAATGATGGTATAGATATCCATAATTTCCCTCATTAAGCCTGCATCATATCTCGATGACAAGGCCTGTTCTCAGCTGTGAGAGCTTATCGCCGAGTATCTCCTTCATTATCTTGTATGCCCTGTTCTTGGTGCAGTGCCCCGTACAGACATAGGCGATACCCGCTCTCTCCATTCCCCGGGCGATGCCTTCAATCTCTTTCCTGCTCTTGTTCCACAGATGCAGGCCGCCTATGTAACCGTATATCTTCTTATGAGGGAAAGTCTCTTTTACATCGTTGATGATATTCAATGCGCCGCCGTGAGAACAGCTGTTTATGATGACAAGGCCCTTTGCGGTGTCTATAACGACGCTCTGCTCATGTGAGAAATCATCGGGCATCCACCCCGAGGGAGTGCGCCTGTACATTCCCTCACGCTTCCCGATGGCAGAAAGGCCGTCTGTTTTGTGAGGTATGAGATACACACCATCGCAGAGCCTGCAGTCACCCGAAACATATTCTATACGGTCGTGATAGTTTTTATCAAGCCCCTTCGGCAGGCCTGCATACATTTTAAAGAAGAGTATCTGTCCGTAGCAGTCCTCTGCCGCAGTATCCCGCAGGTAGAATTTAGCCTTTTTGTTCTCATCAAGGAATTTCGGTATGCCGTTGCCGTGATCACAGTGGGCGTGACTCAGCACCCCGTAGTCTATCCTGCCTATGTCAAGATCCAGCTTTTTCAGGTTCTCCGCGAACAGCTCCGATCCTCCCGCATCGACGAGTATCTGCTTTCCGCTGTGTTCTGCAAGTATGGACAGTCCCCATTCGCCTTTGAGATCGCTGCCGGAGATATTATCCACTATTACGGTAAGCCTGGTATCCACTGTATCTCACCCTTATGCCTGCAGCGGCAGGTCATATCCCGAAGATCTCGCAGTCGTCCTCTACCTTCTTGCAGTTGGCAAGGACGTTCTTCATAACGGACTTTACGTCAGCGCCGTCTTCAAACTCCACGTTCATTTTAAGTGTCATGAAATTCACTATACAATCCTTGACGCCGGGAGTTTTGTTTGCAGCCTCTTCCATCTTAGCAGCGCAGTTTGCGCAGTCAACATCTATCTTATAGGACTTTTTCATAATGACCTCCAAAAAATATATCTGAACAAATGAACAAGTATTCATTTGTTTATATGATACTACTTTTGCAGCGGATTGTCAAGGGGTTTTCTGAAAATAAGATTGTGCATTATGACAAATTATCGTGTATATCCATATACATCATATACAAATGCGATACAGCGGCAAAGGAGGATATCCGAAAGGATATGCTAAATGTTAATTTTTCTTGAACATGGCGAATAAAGTTGATTTTCGGGTCTTCATGGTGTATAATAGGATATAGTCATGCCATAATGAGGAAATGTATCCTGTGCTGCAAGGCAGCGCATAAAACTCGGTATGATGCTTATTAGTAAAAAGCACGGGCTTTATGCTGTGCTTTGAACAGGAGATATAAAATGAAAGTATACGGAATAATCAGTGAATACAACCCTTTCCATAACGGGCATATCTATCAGATCGAGGAGACCAAGAAAAGAACAGGCGCTACACACATCGTAGCTGTCATGAGCGGCAACTTCGTGCAGAGAGGTGAACCTGCCCTTATCGACAAGTTCAAGCGCGCACAGATCGCTGTAAAGAACGGCGTTGACCTTGTTATCGAAATGCCCGCACATTACGGCCTTGCAAATGCGGAAATGTTTGCCCGCGCAGGCGTTATGATGCTCGGCGCTCTCCGCTGCGTTGAGGGTATATCCTTCGGTGCGGAGACCGATGATATCGACCTTCTGCAGAAATGCTCGGATGCTGTAAGGGAGCTTTCCACACCCGAAAAGATAAAGCCTCTCATAGAGCAGGGCATGAACTATCCCCAGGCTATACAGCAGCTCGTAGCTCTCGAGCATGGTCCTCTGGTATCGGATATCCTCTCATCCTCCAACAACATCCTTGCTGTTGAGTACCTGAAATCCCTGAAGCTGCTCAAGCTCGATGAAAAGATCAAGCCCCTTGCTATAAAGCGCACAGGTGCAGATCACGACAGTGACGAGCATTCCGACACCATCGCCAGCGGTGAGCATATCCGCAGGCTCATAGATGACAGTGAGGATATCTCCGCTTTCGTTCCCAAGGATACCCTTGATGCAGTGGCTGAGTATGAGGACAAGGAGCTCCTCTGCTGGTTCGAGAACTTCGAGAAGATACTGCTCTACAGGCTGCGCGTTATGTCCCCCCAGGATCTGTTCACCACTCCCGATGTGGATCAGGGTCTCGGCAACAGGATATTCCAGGCTGCAAGAGTTTCCACATCCCTTGAAAATCTGCTCGAAAATATAAAGACCAAGGCATATCCCATGGCAAGGATAAAGAGGATACTCTTCAATGCCCTGCTCGGTGTCAAGGCTGAGGATCTCAAATCACCTCCCTTCTACGGCAGGATACTTGCCCTCAACGACAAGGGTGCCGATATACTCAAGCTTGCAGGCTCTCTCCCCGAGAATTCCCTTTCCATACCCTTTTCTTCATCCCTCAAGGATTTCATCGTCAAGGAGAACCCCCGTGCTGCAAGATATGCCAGCATGACTTCCGTTGCCAGCGATATCTATGCTCTCGGCAGCAGAAATATCCGCCCCTCCGGTATGGATTTCACCGTTCCTGTGTTCTTTGACAGGATAGAAGGCTTTGTTTCCGAGCTCCCTGCCGATCTTAAGACCACCGCTCATCAGGGCACTGCAGAGGAGATCGCAAAGGCACGGGAGGCCGACAGGCAGGAGTTCCTTGCAAGAATGGCTGAAAAGGCTGCTGCACAGGGCGGCGCTGTAACTGAGGCTATCCCTTCCGATATAAATGCTTCGGATAAGGATGATGAAGAGCTCCCGGACGTTCCCGACGATGTTATAGAGGAGACCGATCCCGACAATGACTAAGGAAAAGATAGACCGCATAAACGAGCTTGCCCGCAAGATGAGGACCATCGGCCTTACCCTTGAAGAAAAGGCGGAGCAGCAGGATCTGCGGGATGAATACAGACGAAGCGTTGTCAACAACCTCAGATCCCAGCTCGATAATATCGAGATAGTCGATAAGGATAAGACCGAATGACAACAGGCACAATGGGCATCCGCTCATTGTGCCGTTTTTACATCAGATAATGAGCGCAAAGGAGAAGTATGATATACAGATATAATGAAACAGTGTCCGCAGAGGAACTGTCCGACCTGCGGGAGGCTGTGGGTTGGAACAGACTGGAAAAAGAATATTCCGACCCGCGAATGACTTCATATTATCACATCGCCGTTTATGATGAAAACAAAATGATAGGATACATCGACAGTGTATCAA
>JAFPYQ010000343.1 GCA_017394475.1 Oscillospiraceae bacterium
AAAAAGAAAGCACCCTGCATTTCTATGAAAACGCAGGGTATAATTCATCCGATAAAACGGCGTTCATACAGTGGCTGGGATGATCATCTGCCGTCTCTTATCCGCAGATATTCGATCATGATCTCAGCCGCCTGTTCGTTGGTTATATGGTCGGTGCTGATGCACATCTCATAGCTGTCGGATGCGCCCCATTTGGTCTGGGCATGGTAGTTGTAGTATGATGCCCTGACCTTGTCCATTTTGGTCATTTTTATGGAAGCTTCCCTGAGATCGATGCCTTCCCGCTGAGAGACTGTCTGAGCCCTCTTGTCCACGGATGCCGTTATGAAAAAGCTCACAACATTGTAGTCATCCTTCAGGATATAGTCCGCACAGCGTCCTACTATGACACATTCACCGCCTGCAGCAGCGTTGCGCACAGCATTTATCTGTGCCTCATACGCCACCAGCTCTATGGGCTTGTTCATGAACATACCGCCGTGCTGTGTGTTCATCACCAGTGAATAGAGCATACTTGATGTGGGGGTCTGCTCGAAATTCTCCATAAAGCTGTCGCAAAGTCCGCTGGCCTTTGCGGCATTTGTTATAATATCCTTATCGAAGAAGGGCAGTCCCAGCTTTTCCGCAACAGTCCTTGCGATGATCCTGCCGCCGCTCCCGTATTTTCTTCCCACTGTGATTATCCTTGTTTTTTCTGCCATATCCATCACCTCTGCCGTTGGTCAAACAAACAGCTTTATTATTGCGTTTTCAAGTATGGTTTCGGGGGAGCCCGTACCTGTTTTCATGTCAAGATCGGCTTTCATCAGCACATCAAGAGCGTGATGCAGCCTTTTCAGATCAGTCTTTCGTGCGCTTCTGAAAGCATTTGTCACACGGAAGGCCATATTCCTTGCATATCCGAAATCATTCTTCACATCGTCCTCTGACCTGCGGAAATCTATCGCAAGTCTTGCCCTGTATATATCCGTCATGCTGCCTGTTATGACATAGAGAAGATATATGGGATCGGTGCGGTTCTCTATCAGCTTGTTGTATATCTCCACCGCCCGTGACATATTCCCCGCTGCGATGGTATCCGTAAGGGCATATACCTTGGTATCGTCATTTTCGGGAGTGAGCAGGGCTACGGTATCCGGTGTGATATTGTCGGTGTAGGAGGACAGCTTGTCAGCCTCGGAAAGTGAGAGCACAAGGTCGCTTTTGCACCGTGAAAATATCTGTTCTGCAGCCCTTCTGTCGATGTTCACGCCGTTTTCCCTGCAGCGGGCGGTTATCTCCTTTACGGCTTCATTTGCCGTTGGTATGTCGAACCTGACGGTACTGCCGCTTTTCTCCACTGCGGTGAACAGCTTCTTGTTCTTCTCCGTGACGCCCTTCTTGCCGCCTGTGATGTCGGTGGTGGAGGTGTAGAAGATGAGCACCGTGGTTTCGGGCAGATCCTTTATCTCCTCATAAAGGGGCTTGAGCTTGCTGTCGGGTATCTTGTTTACTTCAAGATCAAGGTCGCATACGGTGACGCACAGCTTTTCCGCAAATACAGGCACTGATTCACAGGCCTCGATCACCGCATCGATATCTATCCCCTTGCCCTGGAAGGCATGGAGATTGAGGCTCTCATCATCATCTGTGACAGATCTGCGGAGCTCTCTGAAAGCCTTTGCAGTGTTGTAATTATCCGCACCGTACAGATAGTATGCACCCTGCGCTGTGCCGGAGTTTATAACAGCCTGCAGATCCTTTTTAGTGACAGACGGCATTATCCTTCCCCTTACCGATGGTCATCATAGTCGTTCCGATCCGTTTTGTTCATAAGCCTTGCAGAAGTTTGTCATACCCGCAGATCTGATGCAGGCATGATACACAAGTTGTCCCTCGACCGGTATGGTCAGATGCCGAGATATGCCTTCTGACTTTCGGTGAGCCTGTCTATCTCCACGCCCCATGCAGCCAGCTTTTTCTCTGCTATCTGCAGGTCTACCTCTCTGGGAACGTCTATTATCATCTTATCCAGCTGACCCTTGTGCTGTACGAGATAGAGAGCACTCATAGCCTGAATTGCAAAGGACATATCCATGATCTCTGCGGGGTGGCCGTCGCCTGCTGCCAGGTTTACCAGTCTGCCCTCTGCCAGGATGAATATGCTCCTGCCATCGGAGAGCTCATAGCCCCGGATATTCTTCCTTGCCGTCCATGTGCGCTTCGCATTGGCTTTGAGCCATGCCACATCCACCTCACAGTCAAAATGACCTGCATTGCAGCATATAGCGCCGTCCTTCATAACGGAGAATGCCTTTTCGGTGATGACAGCATCACAGCCTGTTACGGTCACAAAGAAATCGCCCAGCTTTGCTGCCTCGTTCATGGGCATCACCTTGAAGCCGTCCATTACAGCTTCCATTGCCTTGATGGGATCCACCTCTGTGACTATGACAGATGCACCCAGACCCTTTGCGCGCATCGCTACGCCCTTGCCGCACCATCCATAGCCTGCCACTACCACATTCTTGCCTGCAACGATAAGGTTCGTAGTGCGGTTTATGCCGTCCCATACAGACTGGCCTGTGCCGTAGCGGTTGTCGAAGAGGTGCTTGCAGTCCGCGTTGTTTACCAGCACCATGGGGAATTTCAGCTCATTTGCCTTGTTCATGGCGATAAGGCGGAGTATGCCTGTGGTGGTCTCCTCACAGCCGCCTATGACATTGGGTATGAGCTCGGTGTACTTTGTGTGGATAAGGTGCACAAGGTCGCCGCCGTCATCTATGATGATATTGGGAGCTATCTCTATAACGCTGGTGATGTGGCGCTCATATTCCTCATCCGTGGCACCGTACCATGCAAATACTTCAAGTCCGTCATGGACGAGGGCTGCTGCAACATCATCCTGTGTGGAGAGGGGGTTCGAGCCTGTGACGAACATCTGTGCCCCGCCTGCTGCAAGTACCTTGCACAGATAGGCGGTCTTTGCCTCGAGATGTACGGAAAGGGCTACTTTCAGCCCTGCAAAGGGCTTTGTCTGTGAAAACTCCTTTTCGATGGAATTAAGGAGAGGCATATTTGCCTTTACCCAGTTTATCTTTATCTCCCCGTCCTGCCACAGGGAAGGATCTCTTATCTCTGACATGGCGAACTCCTTTTCTTTAAAGGGTGTGGAAAGGAGGATATCAGTAATCCTGATCGTCTGATTTCTCAAATACCTCGTATTCATCCCATATCTGTTCGAGATAACCGAGGTTCTTCTCAACATAGTTCTTCTTGTTCATCCCCACAGCGGATATCAGCGCATTGATAAGGCTCATGGGGGCCACGATGGAATCTGCGAATGAGGACATATCCGAATGTGCTATCAGCAGATGATCCGCATAGGGCGCAAGGGGAGAGCTCTGGCTGTCGGTTATGGCGATGACCTTTGCTCCGTGCTCATGTGCGAATTTCGATGCCTTTACAGTATGCTTTGAATAGCGGGGGAAGGATACGCTTATCATGATATCCCCCTCACCGATATGGAGTATCTGTTCAAACATCTCGCTGGTGCTGGTGGTATGGATTATCTTGCAGTTCTCCACGATGATATTGAAATAGAACACTATATACCTTGCAAGCACTGCTGCAGAACGCGCGCCGATGACATAGACATTGCGGGCGCTGCTCAGCTCCTCTACCGTTCTGCGGAACTCATCCTTGTCTATCTCTTCAAGGGTCTTGCGTATCTGCTCGATATCGAAGTTCAGCGTGCGGGACAGGATATCGTCATTGCCTATCTGCTCGTTCATCACATCCATCCTCTGAACGGATGTGAGGCGGTTGCTGGTATAGCCCTTGAGTGCCCTCTGCATCTGGGGATAGCCCTCGAAACCCAGCTCGGTGGCAAATCTTACCACCGTGGATTCGCTTACCCCCACCACAGAGCCCATTTTTGCGGCAGTCATGAATGCTGCCTTATCGTAATGCTCTATTATATATTCGGCTATTTTCCTGTGTCCCTTGGAAAAAGTGCTTTTCCTGCTTTCAAGGACGGAAAAGATATTTTGTACCTGTTCATTCATTGCTGTATGATCTTTATGGCGCAAAGCGCGGGGATGCCCACGCTTTGCCGTTATCTATCAAAGTGATGCCAGTTTCTTTTCAAGCTCTTCCTTTATGACCTTAGGTGTAGCAGCACCTCTGAGCTGCTTGCTGCACTGGCCCATAAGGAATCCGAATACCTTTACATCGCCGCTCTTGTACTGATTTACTGCCTTTTCATTGGATGCGATGACATTTTCTATCACCTCGAGCACCTTGCCTGTATCGGTGGAGATGAGCATTCCCCTGTCCTTTGCGATAGTCTCGGGATCGCCGCCCTTTTCTGCCATTTCGCGGAAAATCTCCTTAGCATCGTTCTTGGAGACCTTCTCGGAGTCGGACATCTCAACGAGCTTTGCCACTTCTGCAGCGTTGAAGCAGGGATCCTCGATATCTATCTCGCCCAGGTTGATGCGGCGCATGATCTCACCGTTGATGAAGTTCACCAGTGACTTGGGAGCGTTGTAGAGCTTCATGCACTCCTCAAAGAAATCAGAGATGAGCTTGGTATTGACTATTACCTTTGCCTCTTTTTCGGGGATGCCCATGCCGATATACTTTGCGAGCCTGTCCTTGGGCATT
>JAFPYQ010000344.1 GCA_017394475.1 Oscillospiraceae bacterium
ATGCCGATATGGTGTATAATAGTATGTGAAACTTTGTGAAACGGCATGACATGGGGGATCGTGATGGATAAAGAAATATTTGACAGAATAGACAGTCTGCTCAGGGAATACAGGCTCGATGAGGCTGAAGAATATATGCTGCAGACCCTTGCATCTTCGCAGGAAAGCGGCGATATCGCGACCTGTGTAGCCTTGCTCAATGAGCTTGCGGGCTTTTACAGGGACAAGGGCGATTTTGAGAGGTCGATGGACTGTGCCCTGCGTTCTGCAAAGCTGCTTGAAAACTCCGATAAGACCGATTCCGCGTACTTTGCCGCCATGCTCAATCTCGCCAACGCCTATCGTGCGGGGGGAAAGCTATCGGAGGCAAAGGCTGTATATGATGATATAGACAAGGGCATAACAAAATATGCCCCCGGGCTTTTTTCAAGCTTTTGCAACAACATCGCGCTGATGTATCAGCAGACGGGCGAATTTGATAAAGCTGCGGGATATCTTGAAAAGGCCATAGAGGCAGAGAGCGGCAGGGATGAACGCAAGACCGCCATATCCCGCGCAAATCTTGCTGTATGCAGGGTGCGGATGGGACAGGACGGTGAGGAAAATGCCCGTCTTGCTTTAGACTATTTCAAGGGCATGTCACCATCGGATTTTCATTACAGCGCCGCACTTTCCGCCATGGGGGATGTGCTTTTCTCCAAAGGCCTGTACGAAAAGGCAGCACAACATTATGAGACCGCCCTTTCTGAGATACTTATACACATGGGCAGATGCTCATTCTATGATATCGTTTCGGAAAACCTTGAAAGGTGCTATGAGCATTTTCAGAGACCCGCATATACGGGAATGGAGCTTTCAAGGATATATTTTGAGCTTATAGGAAAGCCCGTGCTGCGCAGGAATTTCGGGGATGAACTGAAATATCTTGCCTGCGGCCTTGTTGGTGAGGGTTCGGAGTGCTTCGGCTACGATGACAGATATTCATGGGATCACGATTTCGGCCCTTCCTTCTGCATCTTTGTTTCGGACGATGCTCCCGATGAACTGTTTGAACGGCTGAGAAAAGCCTATTCTCTTCTGCCGCCCACATTTATGGGCTATACCCACACGGAGGGGAAAAACTCATCTGGGCGCAGGGGAGTCATCCGCGTCAGTGATTTCTATAAACGCATACTCGGGCAGATACCCGAAACAGCGGAGGATTTCCAGCTCATACCTGATGAACAGCTTGCCTGTGCGGTAAACGGAGAGGTTTATTTCGACTACTGCGGTGAATTTTCGGGAATACGAAAGAGGATATCGGATCGCCCATATGCAGACCGTCTTGCGAAGCTGTCTGCAGAGATAGAGAGCATATCAAAGCATGGTGAATACAATCTCCCGAGGATGACGGAGAGAGGGGACAAGGTGTCCGCCTTTATATCCCGTGAAAAGTTCATAGGCTCCGCGATGCGTGCTATGCACCTGATAAACGGCAAATTCGCCCCCTACTACAAATGGCTCTACCGCAGCACAGCAGACAGTTTTCCCGTCTTTGCGGAGCTTATCCTTCACTGTGTGGAAGGGGAAGACAATATCCATGAGATCATAGATGCCCTCTTATCAGATTGTGTAAAGAAAAAGATCGCAAAGGAGATGCTCCCGCCTGCCCTTATGTGCGACGAGATACTTTCCCTTGCCCGCCGTGTCAACACTGCCGATAAGATAGCAAAACTCGAATGGAAGCTCTTTGACAAGGTGCAGAACAAGGGCGGCAGAGCATTCTGCCAGGATGACCCGCGTACATTTTTCATCATGCGCTGCGCTCAGTATTATACTTTCGATGAGAGACTACTCGATGCCATATATGCTGATTTCCTGCAGGCGGCTTCCGAGGGCAGGAACGTCATCACCGAAAAATACGGCTATATGATGAGATATACCGTACCCGAGGAGTTTGAGGAGATAAAGGATGCCCTGCCTCCGGTTTCGGAAGAAAAGCAGAGGCTCATAGATGCCATCGTTCCCATTCAGGTGGGATGGATGGAGGAATTTGCCGGCAAATACCCCGATGTTGCCGCAAAAGCGCGGGTGATACATTCCTATGAGGATACTCCCGACAATACCTCATACGAAACATATCTCAGGGGAGAGCTCTCGACATATTCCGATGATACCGTTGCACTGTACGGGGCGTTCATAGTGAGCCTGTACAGAGACGGGCGCAATCTTGCGGAAGAGATAATCTCCCTTGAAAACGGCATATAGACCGGTGAAAATAATGAGATATACGGACGATAAAGAATCAGCGGGAATAGCAGCGCTCATAAAGCCCGAACAGAACGCAGGGCCTATGCTGTCATCCCTTTCAAAATACCGTACACCCTCTGCAGATAAGTTTTTCAGGGATATCCTGGCAGTACAGCGGAACAGGGCGGTACTGATGCCCTATTTGATGGCATCGCGCAACGATGCTGTTTCCGATATATTCGCAGAGCAGCTTGAAACTGCACTCGATGAACTGCTCGAAAAGACCTCTGCGGATATGGTGACTTGTGTGCGGATGTGGCTGATGCTGCAGCAGACTACATTCAAGCAGTCCTCGAAGATGCTGTGTCAGCTGCGCAGGATAGCCCAGAACTACAAAAAGTTCAGAAGGATGAGCATATACTGTGATGCGGATGCGGAAAAATACATACCCGGATCCGTCGGCGATTTCCTGGTAAGGCGCATGAAAGCCGAAACAGAACGGGGGATCACCGGGATGTTCCTCGAACGCCTGAACGAGATCATAATAACAGGGATCGAGGATTCACAGCGGCTTTTCGGCGAAAGCTCCTCCTTTGAGGAGGATATACGCAATATCGTAGAAATGTATCCCGACAGCTTCCCCGAGGTGAGGATATGGCTGCATCTCACCCGTGATCCGGAAAACGCATACGATCTTGTGATGAATGACAGGAGCATCACCGAACAGGATATCATGGCAGTAATGGGGTGGATGTACTATGGGAAGGGCTACTATCTGAGATCACCCGAGGTGCTCACGGAAACGGACAATTCCCCTGTGAGCTATAATGTGCCCATAGTGCCCGATAAACGGTGGATAAACTACCTTACATCACGGCCCTTTGAGATACTTGAGAAATACCCTGTGGCAGACCCCTACTATCCGCAGTCGGTGTTCGAAAAGTATTCGCTGTGTGTCTATCACATCATATCAGACAAGAACGAGGACGATCAACAGCTTTGCGATTACTTTGTGCGTTCCTGTGTCACAGGCGGCACTCATACGGATTTTTTGGGTCTCGGTGTGACAGGATATGTTGACAGTGAAGAAAAATACCTCAGGCTGTATGAGGAAATAACAGACAGGATAGAACAGGGCAGGCAGGAATTTGTTTACTATATGCTTGAAAAGGCCATGACGGAAAATTACGGCAGATGCATCCCCTTTACAACAGATATAATGAAAAGATGCAGGGCTGCGGTCACTCAAAGAGTAAAGGCACTTGAACTTACGGATGTGATGGCGCGGCGCAGGGATCTGATGCTCGGAGAATGGAATGGGACAGGCCGTTCCCGATGAAACGGCTGCGGAGGTAATATATGGATAATGAAGATATTCAGGGCTTTCAGGGGTATGAGATGCCGCACAGCATCGAGGCGGAACAGTGTGTCCTCGGTGCTATACTGTGCAATACGGATCTTCTGCCCTCTACGATGGATTATCTGAAGCCCGAAAGCTTTTATATAGAAAATCACAAAAGGCTGTACTCCGTGATGCTGCGGCTGTTCTCATCGGCAAATGCGGTGATAGATGCCATGACGGTCCTTGATGCGGCTGTGACCGACGGCATATTTGAGGACAGCGCATCGGGAAATCAGTATCTCGCACAGATAATGGAATCGGTCCCCAGTCTTTCAAATATCGAGAGCTACTGCAGGATAGTCGAGGAAAAGTATTATCTGAGGAGCCTGGCGCAGGCATCCCGCATGATATTCGAAAGCTGCATCGACAGCAACGAGAATGCGGAGAGCGCCCTTGACAATGCGGAGCAGATGATATATGACATACGCCGCGGCAAGGAGGTAAACGGCCTTACCCGCATAGATGAGGTGCTTGTGGAGGCGTATGACAGGCTCGGAAAGATATCCGGACCCGACAGGGAGAAATACCAGGGCGCAAAATCGGGCTATGCCGATCTTGACAGGCTCATAAGCGGTCTGAATAAATCAGACCTTATCATACTTGCAGCCCGTCCCGGTATGGGGAAGACATCCTTTGCCATGAATCTTGCAGCAAATGTGTGCAGGAACGATATCACAAAGGAAGTGGTCATCTTCTCGCTGGAAATGTCAAAGGAGCAGATAGTCACAAGAATGCTGTCCTCCGAGAGCCTTGTGCCCAGTGATGTTCTTATGAAGGGCGAGATAAGCCCCGAGGACTGGGTGAAGCTTGCTGAGGGCGCGGACAGGATAACGAACATGAACATGTACCTTGACGATACCGCGGGCATCACAACGGTGGGAATGAAGGCAAAGCTGCGCAGGCGCAATAATCTGGGCCTTGTCATCATCGACTACCTGCAGCTCATGAACTCATCAAGGCGCATAGACAACCGTGTGAATGAGATATCCGAGATAACGAGGCAGCTAAAGCTCATGGCGAAGGAACTCGATGTTCCGCTGATAGTCCTTTCACAGCTCTCCCGTGCGGTGGAATCGAGGACGGACAAGCACCCGCAGCTTTCCGATCTGCGTGAATCGGGTTCTATCGAGCAGGATGCGGATATAGTTATGTTTCTCTACCGTGATGGTTATTATAACAGGGATACCACCGATGATGTGAACCGTGCCGAATGTATCATAGCAAAGAACAGGCATGGTGAGACAGGCACGGTGAACCTGCGCTGGAACGGTGAATTTACCAGATTCTTTGCCGAGGACAGACGAATTGATCCTTCCCCGGTGTGAGTTAGGAGAACAAAATGAAATACAGTATGAAATGCCCCGTGATCAGAAAGGATCCGCTTGCAAGGGGAATATATGATTATCTTATCTATGCTCCGCAGATTGCAGAGGCTGCAGTCTGCGGGCAGTTCGTAAACATAAAGGCTGAGGGCTTCTTCCTGCGCCGTCCCATATCGATATGCGGCATAGACCGCGAAAAGGGTACCATAAGGCTGGTGTTCGAGGTGAGGGGCGACGGCACAAAGGTCATCTCATCCATAAATGAAGGCGATAATATGGATATCGTCGGACCTCTGGGCGGAAAGGGCTTTGAGCTTTCTGACAAGTCAAAAAGGGCTGTGATCATAGGAGGCGGTATCGGTACTCCTCCGCTGCTGCCCATTGCAGAGCATTACGGCAGAAATGCGGTGGTCATAACGGGATTTCGTTCCGCTGATGCAGTGATACTGCAGAAGGACTATATAAAAAGCGGCGCTGATGTGATACTCTGCACGGATGACGGCACTGCAGGGCGCAAGGGCTTTGTCACCCAGGCGCTTTCCGAGGTGCTTGAAAAGGAAACACCCGATATGGTCTACGCCTGCGGGCCTATGCCTATGCTCAGAGGCGTGGCAAAGATGTGCCTTGACAAGGGGATACGCACGCAGGTCTCCCTTGAAGAGAGGATGGGCTGCGGTCTGGGCGGCTGCCTTGTATGCGTGTGCCGCACACAGAAAAACGATGAAGAGGTCTATTCCCATGTATGTAAGGACGGACCTGTATTTGAGGCAGAGGAGGTGCTTTTCTGATGAATTCTCTTGAGACCGTATTTGCAGGAGTGCATTTTAAGAACCCCATCGTTCCCGCATCCGGGACATTCGGCTACGGCCGTGAGTTTTCAGAGCTTTATCCGCTGTCAAAGCTGGGTGGCATATCCGTAAAGGGAACTACTTTACACAAAAGGAACGGCAATCTTCCTCCCCGCATCGCGGAAACTCCTATGGGCTGCCTTAATTCCGTGGGACTGCAGAACCCCGGCATAGATCATTTCATAAATGAAGAACTGCCCTGGCTCAAAAAGCAGGATACGGTGGTCATTGCCAATATCGCAGGAGCAGATATAGATGAATACAGGCAGGTAGCGCAAAAGCTGGATGATACCGATGTTGATATGATCGAGGTGAACATTTCCTGCCCTAATGTCAAGGCAGGCGGCGCTGCATTCGGTGTCACCTGTGAAGGAGCGGCTGCGGTCACAAAGGCTGTCAGGGCTGTCACAAAGAAGCCTGTTATGATGAAGCTGTCGCCTAATGTGACAAGTATCGCGGATATCGCAAAGGCTGTGGAAGCGGAGGGTGCTGATGCAGTATCGCTCATAAACACGCTGCTTGGCATGAGGATAGATATAAGGACGAGAAAACCCATACTTCACAACAATGTGGGCGGACTTTCGGGACCTGCGGTATTCCCTGTGGCAGTACGGATGGTATGGCAGGTGGCTAATGCGGTAAATATCCCCGTATGCGGCATGGGCGGTGTATCATCTGCGGAGGATGCCGTCGAGATAATGCTTGCAGGTGCATCTCTGGTACAGGTGGGAGCGGCAATATTTGCAGATCCTCTGGCTCCTGTAAGGATAATAGAGGGAATGGAGAGCTATTGCGCCGATAACGGTATCACGGATATATCGGAGATAGTCGGTGCTGTAAAACCATATTGACAGTGATCGATTTCATTGGTGAGATCATGGACAAAGAGTTTGAAAAGAAGATATGTGATGCTTTTTTCGATAAGCGCTGCAGTGAACGGCTTTTTTACGAATTGTCATCACAGAAGAAAAGAAGAGATTTTCTGGATAAGATGTGCCATACCGCAGACCGTTACATAGGGGACTGTGTATACAAAAAGTTCGGAAAGCTGCCCTCACGGGAGGAGATAGCTGCATTCCTGGATGATGAAAGCTGTTATTTCATCACCCCTTATGAGAAAAATGACGGGGGTAATTACGATACATCCCGCACTCTTGAAGAGATATGGTCAGACGGCTCGGCATATATGATAGTAAGCAGAGACTGCACAAGAGCCTATCTTGAAACGGAATACAGTTTTTCGGGACATACCGCGTATTTCCTGAAAATACACTGATGACGGCAGTTTACAAGGAGAACAGCATGGAGATAAAGGTATTGCCCTGTGAGCTTTCTGTATGCAAGGCGCAGAGCCTGATGTACATTGATCTGGATGAAGAACCGTTTTTTATCGGGAAGACCGATGAGGAGATCTCTGTGGTCTGCCGCACGGAGTTCGTACCAGCGGATGCAACAGACAGGGACGACGGCTGGAAGGCGTTTCGCATACAGGGGATGCTGGACTTTTCGCTCACAGGAATCCTTGCAAAAATAGCGGAGATCCTTGCGGAGGAAAAGATAAGCATATTCGCCATATCCACTTTCAATACAGACTATGTTCTTGTCAGGGATGAAAACCTGGACAGGGCGTTAAAGGCACTGTCTGATAACGGATATGATATTGTGTGACGCTTTCCTTTCGGCGGCATATCAAGAAAAGCATTAAAGGTTGGGATCATTTGGATCAGCGTTTGATAGAATATGATGAAAAGCATAGTGATTATGACAGGATGGGTGAGATAGTATATGAAAAGCTCAAAGATGCTCTGCACGACGAACACATCCATCCCATGCAGGTCACATACAGGATAAAGACGAGAAGTTCGGTGGAGAACAAGTTGATACGCAAGCCCGAAAAATATCAGAAACTTACGAATATGACCGATATCGCGGGATTCAGGGTGATATGCTATTTTTCGGATCAGGTGGATCAGGTGGCAAGGCTGCTTGAAGAGAACTTTGTCGTTGACAAGGTGAATTCTGTGGATAAGAGGAACGCCCTGCCTACCACATCATTCGGTTACAGCTCTCTCCATTATATCTGCACTCTGCCCCATAACGGAGAATATCCCGAAAAGCTGTGTGTTCTGCCCTTTGAGGTGCAGATACGCTCTGTGCTTCAGCACGCATGGGCGGAGATAGAGCATGATCTGGGCTATAAGAGTGCATTCGGCGTTCCCAGGGACATCAGGCGCGAATTTTCCCGCCTTGCAGGACTGCTTGAGATCGCAGATGATCTCTTTGTGGGGATAAAGAATGAACTTGTGGTATACAAGGATCAGGTCCGCAAGCGTATCGCAGAGGATAAGGCGGATGATCTCACCATAGACAGGCATACCCTTTCCGCGTATATCAAGGAAAGCGGGACTATGCAGTCCTTTATCATGGAGATAGCGGATATATGCGGCGCCGAGATACAGTATATAGACCCCGAACCCTATATCCCGAAGCTCGATTACCTTGATATACATACCCTTGGTGAGCTCAAGGAGCTTGTATACACCGAGCATGACGGAGCGCTCGATCTTGCTATGGATGCACTGACGGATTCCGGGATAGACACTCTCACATCTGTGGTGGGGCTCTATTATCTGTGCAGGTCGAAACTGATATACGGGGATTATTCACGCGAACGTATAGCAAATTTCTTCCATATCAGCATCAGTTCCGAGGAACGCGTGATGCGCCGCACAAACAAGCTGCTTGAAAAAAGAGAGTCTGTGAGAGCGCGGGCGGAAAAGGCTGCGGAAGATATGAAGGATACCGGTACATGATCGGAGGTATGGGAGATATGATGAAATACAGCATCGAAGGCAGCAAACTGACTATCTTCCTCCGGGGCAGGATAGATTCAAAAAATGCCTTTGAGACAGAAAAAGAGTTAAGCGAGGTCATAGACAGCACAGATCATACAGGCCTCATATTCGATTTGGATGAGCTTGAATATATTTCAAGTGCGGGTCTGCGGGTGCTGATGAAGATAAGGAAAAAATACGGCATCACTCCCGTGATGATCAATGCTTCCCCCGATGTCTACGATATATTCGTGACCACGGGATTCACCGAGATATTCAGCATATCAAGGAAGCTGCGTGAGGTGAGCGTGGATGGCTGTGAGATAATCGGCAACGGCTATTACGGCACTGTGTACAGGATAGATGAGGAGACCATCGTAAAGGTATACAACGCCTCTCCCGACACTCTTGCCATGATATATAATGAACAGAGCAGGGCAAAGATAGCATTTATTGCAGGAATCCCCACTGCCATATCCTATGATGTGGTCAGGGTAGGGGACAGATACGGCGCTGTTTTTGAGCTGCTCAAAGCCAAGACCTTCAATGAGATGCTCATCGCCGAGCCCGAAAATGCAGATGATATAATCAGGCAGTTTGCACAGTTCATGCACACCACCCATCAGACACAGGTGCCCGCAGGGAAGCTCAATTCCGCAAAAAAGATGTTCATGGGGTATCTTGATATTGATGCAAAGTACCTGCCATCAGATATGGTTGAAAAACTACGCATCATGATAGATGAGGTGCCCGAGACCCATGATCTCCTGCACGGCGATTTCCAGATGAAAAATGTCATGCTCACCGACGGAGAGCCCATGCTCATAGATATGGACACTCTTGCGGAGGGGCATCCCATATTCGATCTCCAGTCGGTATATGTGACATATTTTGCATTCGGTGAGGCCGATAAGAACAACAGCATGGATTTCCTGGGCATCCCGAGGGAGGTCTCCGCCATGATATGGGATAAGTTCGTAGGGTATTACTTTGATACCGAGGATGAGAAGCTTATTTCACAGATGCGCGACAAGATCATGATAACAGGCTGCATAAGGTTCATTTTCTTGCTGCATATCATGGGACAGGCGGGAACGGAGCTGTTCGGCATACGCCTTGAACAAACAACACGCCGCCTTGAAGAACTGCTGAAAAGAACGGACAGTCTTCTGTTCTGAGAGAACGATAGCTGTCGTTATGGGGCAGGAGCCACAGGAATGATCGGAGGGATAACCGGGGGCTTTTTCCGAAATAAAAACAAATACTTGACAAATCTTTATAAAAAAGGTAAAATATAATCAGTGCATCACCTGACGGGATACCATATCCCCTATGATGCGCACAGACACCTGAAAAGCGGCATTATGCCGCGAGTACGAAAGGAAGTATATTATGACTATCAACAAGACCAAAAAAGAAGACCAGCTCACTGTTGCAGTTGAGGGCAGAATAGATACAGTAACATCCCCCGAACTTGAAGGAGCTCTCAAGGACTCTATGGGAGATGCAGAGAAGCTCGTTATCGACCTCAAGGATGTGGATTACATCTCATCTGCAGGCCTCAGGGTACTTCTCGGCGCTCACAAGACCATGTCAAGAAAGGGCGGCCTGAAGATAATCAATGCTGCAGACAGCATAATGGAGATATTCGAAGTGACAGGTTTCTCTGATATACTCGATATCGGATAAGGGGCAAAATATGAAGACAGATGTTTACAGCATTACCCAGAACGGCAGGGATTTTTCTGCAATAACCGCTGTTGCAAAGAAATCAGCCGAATACAACGGCCTCGATGAAAAGAGCTCACTTCGTCTGCAGCTGCTTTCCGAAGAAGTGGTTTGTATGCTGCCACGACTTCTCAAATACGGCAACGGCAAGTTCTGGATAGAGAACAATGGCAATAAGTATGAGCTCCATACCTCCGTCACCATCGAAGAACCCACAAAGTATGACAGGGAAAAGATACTCGCTGTGTCCTCAAGCGGTAAGAATGCAGCCGCAGTGGGCATAATCGGCAAGATATGCACTGCCATAGAGTATCTGCTCGAGGAGAGCGCAAGGGCAGCCGAGGAAAATCCCTATCCTTTCTATTCCATGGGAATGGATGGGTATATAAATGAGAATCAGTGGTCCCTCACTGCCTACAGGAATTCATTTGAAGCGGAGGATGTCAGGGCAAATTACGTTGAAGAGTGGGACGAACTGGAAAAATCTATAATCGCAAATCTTGCCGATAATGTTACAGTCAGCATTGCAGGCGGTGAGATCTACATAGTTGTGGAGAAGACATTCTGATGGATAGAATTCGCAAGATAGAAACAAATGCATCGAAGGAAGAACTTGATACCGTTATGGATCTTGTACGGGAACAGCTTGAATCTGCGGACTGCCCAATGAAGGCGCAGATGCAGACAGAGCTTGCGGTCGAGGAAGTATTTGTCAATATTGCGAACTATGCGTATCAGTCGGGCTCGGGAAAAGTCGTTGTCACAACGGGGTTTCAGTCGGACCCGCTGACATTCGTGATAGTTTTTGAGGATAATGGCATCCCCTACGATCCGCTGAAAAATGATGATCCCGATATAACTCTTTCTGCGGAAGAAAGACCCATAGGCGGTCTGGGCATATTCCTTGTTAAAAAGAATATGGACGATGTTTTTTACGAATACCGCGACGGTAAAAACATACTTACGCTGAAAAAATCACTGTGACCACGGTTCAGAGGTGATACATTGAAAAAAGTATTGTGGTTTACCGTAGGCGGCCTGCATCAGAAGATACTCATTCTGGTGCAGGTATTTCTTATAGTTCTGATGGGCGTGTTCCTTGGTGTGTCCTCGATACATACCAGAAGGCTCAGCTCCATCGTGGATGAGACCAGGAGCGAGCAGCAGGCGGCGATAGATAATATCTCCGGTGAGACCATGCACTTTGCCATTGAGAACACCATGACAAAGATGATAGTCCTGCAGGCTCAGAATGCTGATGATGCTTTTGAAGATGTGACCAACAACGTCAGGATGCTGAGAGATATTGCCGAAGGGATGTTTGCAAACAGGTCGGGTATGGCACCTGCGGAAGTTTTTCCTCCTGATCCTGCCAAAGACGGCGTCGTTTCATCATATTTCCTGTGTGAACAGGGTGTGGACTATACCCGTTCGGAATATCTGGGTATAGCCGCAAATATGTGCGATACCATGATGGCTATGTGCTCCTGCAATGACAGGATCGGCAACTGTTATATCGGCCTTGCGGACGGAACGCACATCGCCGTGGGAACATCGACCAAGGAAAAATACGATGAAAGCGGTGCCCTCAAGCCCTTTCCCGTCCGTGAAAGACCCTGGTACAGGGGAGCGGCTGAAAAAGGTGATCTCTATTTTACAGGCCTTGAAAAGGATGCCTTTGGCGATTCCACATGGATCACCTGTTCGGCGCCTGTCATCGTTGACGGCAGGCTGTATGGCGTTGTGGGCATAGACATCGTGGTGGATGATCTGTGCAGCTATGCATCGGATGATGAGAATGATTCGGGTTTTGTCTGCATCGTCAATGAGGAGGGCAAGATCATCGTTGCCCCCGGGAACAACGGACTGTTTACCGTTTCCGAGTCGGAAAATGCCGAGGATCTCAGAAAATCCGACAACAAACAGCTTGCAGCTTTTGTTGAAAATGCACTGAGTGGCGAGACAGGTCTGGATGTCGTCACTGTTGACGGCAGGGAATACTACATGACTGGCTCGCCGATTAAGTCTATTGGCTGGGCTGTGGTCTCGGTCGTGGACAAGCAGATCACGGAAGAACCTGCAAAAAAATTGCGCTCTGAGTATGACAGGATAAATGCGGATGCCACTGCGACCTACAGGAGCGGCTCCGACAATTCTGCACATACCGTGTATGTGATGCTGGGACTTGTCTTTGTTATCGCATCTGTTGCAGCGCTCATAGTTGCAGACAGGATAGTCGATCCCGTGGAATCCATGACAAAGGAGATAATAGCGGGAGCCACCACAGGCAAGCTGTTTGAGATGAGACCCGAATACAAGACGGGCGATGAGATACAGGTGCTCGCTGAATCCTTCGATGATCTCTCACGGAAGACAAAGCAGTACATCATAGACCTTACCCGCATCACAAAGGAAAAGGAACGCATCGGTACCGAGCTTGAACTTGCAAAACGCATACAGGCGGATATGCTGCCTGATACCTACCCTGCATTCCCCGAACGCAGCGAGTTTGACATTTACGCATCCATGACTCCCGCAAAGGAAGTAGGCGGCGATTTCTACGATTATTTCCTTATAGATGACGATCATCTGTGCCTTGTTATAGCGGATGTGTCGGGCAAGGGCGTGCCTGCGGCATTGTTTATGATGATGACTATGATCCTGATCAAGACCATAGCCGAGTCCGAAAGATCGCCCGGGGCGATACTCGAAAAGCTGAACAGGATGCTGTGTGCGAACAACAGGGAAGAAATGTTCGTCACCGTATGGCTGGGCGTTCTCGATATCCCGTCCGGAGAGCTCACGGCTGCCAATGCAGGGCATGAATACCCGGTGATCAGAAAAGCAGGCGGGAAATATGAGATCATCAAGGATAAGCATGGCTTTGTCATCGGCGGCATGGATCAAGTC